>JACCTF010000003.1 GCA_013812565.1 Pyrinomonadaceae bacterium
GTCATAGTGGAACTTGATGAAGGCGAGGGAAGCATGGGCTTCGGCGAGAGTATCGTCACATTCGATGGCATGAAGCGCCGCCTGCTTCGCGCGTGCGAAAGCATCAGGGGGTGGCGGCTCCAGATACCAGTTGAGCAAAGCGTAGCAGTCGGCTAACCCTGTGTAAGCGAGCGCGAAGTTAGAATCTTTCTGGATTGCCTGCTCGAAGTTGGCGATGGCTTGGCGCAAACCTTCGGGCGTGCGCTTGCCCCAGTGATAACGACCGGCGAGATAAAGCTCGTAAGCTTCCGCGTTCTCGGTGTGCCTTTTAACGAGGCGCTCGCGCTCGTCGGTTGTGAGTTCTAGACTAAGCGCGCGGGCGACGCGCTCCGAAATCGAGTTCTGCAAGGCGAAGATGTCTGTGAACCGTTCGTTGAAACGTTCAGCCCATAGAAGCTTTCGAGTGGTGATGTCGGTAAGCTCAAGCGCGGTTTGCACGCGGTCGCCGATGCGTTCAATCGTGCCCGTCAGCACGTAATCAACTCCGAGTTCGCGTCCGATCTCAACCGTGTCCCGATTTGTGTTGGCATAGCGACGCACCGCGCCCGGCGTGCGCACGGTGACTTGACTGATCTGGCTCATTTTGTGCGTCAGCACATCGGCCAACCCGACGCCGAGATACTGTTCGTCTCCCTCAGCGCCAGTGGTCTTGAAGGGAAGCACGGCCATTGACTTTGCGCCGCCCGCAGTCCCGGAAGGGAAATCGGCGTTTGAGTCTGCGAGTAAATTTAAGACGTAGAGTTCGAAGTTGCCGTCACGCTCGCTATGAAAAATTATTTTAGTTCCGTCGGGCGACCACGCTGAATCTTCATCAAGAGCGGCGTTGCCGGTGATGCGGCGCTGGTTGCTTCCGTCGGGCTGCATCAAGTGAACATCAGCCTTCGCTGTTTTCGTGGGGCGAATACTGGAGAAGGCGATTTGCTGTCCGTCGGGCGACCACGCGGGTTTGACATCTTCGGCGGGGTCTCTGGAGATATTCTGTTGGTCGCTGCCATCCGGGTTCATGAGGAAAATCTCGAACGGTTTGCCGTCACGGCTGCCTGCGAAAGCGATCTTCTGCCCGTCGGGTGACCACGCCGGGTCGGTGTCATAGCCGGGGTCTTCGGTCAACCTCATCACGCCGGAGCCATCCACATTCGCGAGGAAAATATCGAACTCGTGGTTACCGCCGACGCGATTGCTGGCGAAAACGATCTTCGCGTCATCGGGCGACCAAGCCGGGCGCGTGTCATCCGCCGGATTGTTGGTGATGTTAATTTGGTTACTGCCGTCGGCATTCATGACGTAGATCTCCGCGCGGCCGTCGCGCATGCTTTGAAAAACGATTCTTTGATTATCGTGAGACCATTTTGGATAGCTGTCCTCTGCCGTATTGTAAGTTAATCGCTGCACACGGCTGCCATCGGCGTTCATCACGTAAATCTCGAACTTGCCGTCCCGATTGCTCGCAAAAGCGATGCGGGTGCCGTCGGGTGACCAACTCGGTTGCCAGTCGGTCGCCGTGTTGTTGGTGAGCCGCACTGGATTCGCACTACCATGAGCCGTGTTCTCATTGTCCGACCTTGTTAAGTAAAGCAGCGTGAGGGCGGTAGCAGAGATGAGCGCGAGGGCTGCAAAGAGCCATGCGATCCTGTCAACGGGCTTATGCAGTGCTCGCTCTCTCTGAATCTCATCCGCTCTCTTTGCTTTCGCAGATTGGCCGGAAAGTTCTGCAACGGCAGCGATTGCATTAGTGCTTCGTCCATCTCCATTAACTTTGTGTGGTTTGAGATCGTTACAGGGGACGCTCGGTCTTCCGGGATATTTGATTTGCCGCAGCAGAGCGGCGAAGCGTGTACTAGAGCGAAGCGGATCAAGCTGCGGTTCGACGCCGAGCCAGACAATCCAGGAATCGCCAATGGTAAAAGCTTGTTCGAGCAGATCGAGTGCCGCGTCTCTTTCACCGAGATGGCAGTGAACGAGCGCAAGGTGATAAGGCGAGACGTAGCGCTCGCGAGCTAACTCGTGCAGCTCGCTGAGCAAATGACGCGCTTCTTCGTCACGACCTGCTTCAGCGTAAGCCGCTGCAAGTCCCGCCAAGATGAACGGACTCTCGCCAGTGAGTTCAACCCCTTTCTTCGCCTCAATAATCGCTTCCTCATACATCCCCGCTCGCCTGAGAACCCAACTAAAACAGAAACGCGCTAAACCATAGTGTGAATCGCTCTGAATCAACTTGCGATACTGCGCGAGGCTTTCATCGTACCGTCGCGCGTAGTATAGGCACCATCCGAGACTGTGCTGATTAAAGGAGGCGAGCGGGTCAAGTTCCAACGCCCGATTCACTTCACTGATGGCTTCAGCGAAGCGGCCTTCCATCGCTAGTTGGAAACAGTACCAGAGATGGCCGGTCACATAGTTCGGGTTGAGTTCAAGCGCTCGCCGGTGTAGCCCTTCGACGGCTGCCCAGTCGAAGTCCTGGTTCAGCGTGGCGAAGCCGAGCGCCGTGTAGGCTTCGGCTAGTGTCCCATCAAGTTCGATGGCGCGCGTCGCCACATTTCTCGCCGCCGCGAAACATTCATTGGGAGGCAAGACGCCGTAGACGCTCAACCAGTTGTAGTAGTCGGCGACACCGGCGTAAGCCGTGGCATATAACGGGTCGAGCGCGATTGCCCGGTAGTAATAAGTGATCGCCTTCGCGAAGCCTTCTTCGGTAAACGTGTTCCAGCAGTAGCGCCCGCGCAGGTAGGCTTCAAAAGCCTCTGGGTTGTCCGTTCCGCGCTTGGCAAGCTGAAGACGTTCGTCACCGGTCAGTTGCGGAACGAGGGCCTCAGCGACCCGGCCCGAGATGGCGTCTTCGAGGCTGAGCACGTCGGTGTACTTCTCGTTAAACTGCTCTGCCCACACGGTCGCCCTATCGTGAACATCAAGCAGTTGCACAGTGACGCGAATCTGATCGCCAATTCGCTTGATGTGCCCATCGAGCACAAATCTGACGCCGAGTTCATGACCGGCAACCAGCGGGTCATACTCATTGTCATCCGCAGCGCCGTAGCGCAGGACGGAGCTGGTGGGACGCACGACGATGCGACGTATGTTGCTGAGGCGTGTAATCAGCGCGTCGGCTAAACCGATGCCGAGGTAAGCGTCGCCGGTATCATCAGGTTCAACTGCGTTCACCATTTTGAGCGGAAGAACGGCGATTGACTTATCGCTTCGCGCAAGTTCCCCGGTGGTGTGTCGAACGGGCTTAGTCGCCGCAGGAAAGTAGAAGGGCGTGGTGATGGGCCGCCCTTCGAGGTGACGCGTGATGTCTTCGCAGAGCTGCTCGACCGTTGCGTAGCGCCGCTGGGGTTCCTTGCGCAGCGCCTTCAAAATAATATTATCTAGATCACCCTCCAGCTCATGGCGCAAACTATCGGGACTGGCCGTGCGGCTTTTGCAAAGAGACTCAAGCGTGGTCAACTCACCGCTTGCCGGGTCGATGGGCAGTATGTCTTCGTCGCGCGTAACGACTTGGCTGGGCCGCTCCGGTTCCTGCTCGCAGATGATTTGCGCGACATGCTCGGGCAGCCGACTGTGGAAGCGATATGGACGATGCCCGGTAAGCACTTCGTAGAGCAACACGCCCAGACTGTAGATGTCGGAAGCCGGGGTCGCGGTCTCGCCGCGCACCTGCTCCGGGCTGGCATATTCGGGTGTCATCAGTCGCATCGCGGTTGCGGTCGGCGCAATCGTTTCAGGGGTGAGATCCGGGTTGAGAAGTTTAGCGATGCCGAAATCGAGCAGCTTCGGAGTGCCCCCGTTTGTGACGAGAATGTTCGATGGCTTGATGTCGCGGTGGATGATGAGGTTTCGATGCGCATGATGAACCGCCCCGCAGATCTGGCAAAAGAGGTGGAGCCGTTCGGGGATCGTTAATTTTTGCGTATCACAATAACGGTAAAACGGCTGTCCCTCGATGTACTCCATGACGAAGTAAGGAAGACCGTCATCGCTGGTGCCGCCGTCGAGCAGGTGCGCGATGTTCGCATGATCAAGCGAAGCGAGAATCTGGCGCTCGTTGCGGAAGCGACGCAGGATGAAGTCCGTATCCATCCCGCGCTTGATGAGTTTAATCGCTACTCGTTTATGAAATTCACTGTCGGCGCGTACCGCGAGGTAAACCGTGCCCATGCCGCCGCGCCCGACTTCGCGCAAGATGCGGTACGCGCCGATGCGCCGACCCTCCATCGGGTCGTTTCTATCATCAAGCGTATCGGCCGTCTTCTCAGGAGGGGCAACGGCCTCTAATAAGCAGTCGGGTAGAACCGGGGTCTCAATAAAATCGCTACCATCTTCATACTGCCTAACGAGAGCTTCGACTTCAGCGCAGAGAGTTTCATCATCCTTGCACGCCTCAACAATAAACAATCGGCGTTCGTTAAGCGGGAGGTCGAGCGCTGATCGAAACACATCTTCAACTTGCTTCCAACGTTCCAAGGGCATAGCAATTAATAGGCAGTGGGCAGCGAGCAGCAGGCAGTGAAAACCAAATAACAGAGGTCGGTGGTTGTCGGCGAAACGCCCCGTATTCTTCCCAATACTGCCCACTGCTTGCTGCTTGCTGCCCACTGTTCACTGCATGGTGAACAGTGGGTGGGTAACTGTGTAGTGTAGGAAATCATCATGAGGAAATTCCTATGCTTCAGGCACAAACCGCCAGTAATGAGCTGGAAGTATAAGCAACCGCTTCAAACATATCAATCGCTTGTTTGCTTAGCAGTTAACACTGTTAATCCAGCTAGGAAGGATCAAAGTAAGCAGAAATGAAGCGGCTTCTACGGGTATAACTGCGAATGTTGATGCGTCTGCCCGAGTAGGGTTGCTTCCCTTGCGAGGACTTCGCAAGACTTGAGTTGAAAGGCATACGCATGTTGCCCAAGAGCCTCAGAAAGCGAACGCATCGCGGAGGACTTTCAGGCTCTTTGGAACGGCGGTGGCGGGATCTTCCTTGCCTTCCATCTCTAACGAGATATAGCCCTGGAAGCCGGCATCGCGCAGGATCTTGGCGAGGCGCGGATAGTCCAGGTCCAGCGTGTACCATTCGCCGCCGCCGTAGTAGGTCTTGGCCTGAACGATCTTGGCAAAGGGCGCGAGTCGCTCAAACTGCGGATAAGGGTCGCCCACGAAGTTACCCGTGTCCAGATTTATCCCCAGCCAGGGCGACTGTATGGATTTGTAGATACTCAAGAGATCATCCGGGTAGGTAGTTAATCCCCAATGGTTTTCAAGCGCCAGCATCACTCCAGCTTTCTCCGCCTCAGGTAAGCACCTCTCAATCGAATCAACCACCCATTTGATTGCGTCCTCTTTCGTGTAGCCAGGCAGGGGCG
>JACCTF010000008.1 GCA_013812565.1 Pyrinomonadaceae bacterium
GGGCCACGAACGAGAAAGTGCGGCTCGGCGGTGACGATCAAGGCAAAGGTTTGCAGCGGCGTGGTCACGTCAATCTTTGAGTTAACGATAAAGCTGCCGCCCCGCTTGATTTCACCGAGGTTGTCGGCGCGGCCTTCGGGCGAAATGGCCCACAACACATAGGTTGTATAGATGCTGCCCAGTTCCGAGGCTCGCGGAAGATCCTCAATGCTCAGATCAACGCGCGTGCCGCGCCTTCCGGAGCGTCTCACCTTTGCTTCGCCCTTCAAGCGCGGTAGACGCGTCGTGCCGCGAAAACGCAACGTGATCGTTTGATCAAGCGGGTACGTTACCGCCACGGTTTGGCGCGCCAAGTCGCTCTGGGCCGTAGTGGAAGGCGCGACAGCAAGCATCCATGTGAGGGCAAACACGATGCATAATTGATAAGGAAAGGAAGGTGGGTAGAAACGTCGGAAGTTCATACGATGCGGCTCCATTCAATCGGTAAGATAAAGGGTAATAGATCAATTAGGTGAAGGAAGTTTAGAGTACCACCTTGAAGCGGGTTTTTCTCTCGGCTCGTACCCGGCTGAAGCATGTACTCCAACCATTAACTTGTCTCGCCCCAATTGCCCCCAGATAAAGAACCACGCGCCTCTGTGCCTACGCGGCGCACAGCATGCGAGTTCAGTTTTATTGATGCTTGAGAGTTGCGCATTGTTGCCGTCCAATGCTTGTTGAAAGTTTTACAACCAGCAACCCCTTTGGTAAGAGTTCAAATTGCGGAGGCCGAAGTGTAGAGTTTTATGTCGTTCACGCTCAATCTTTCTTTAACTTCAAACTCCGTACTTCGCACTGTATCTTCATATAAATCTTCGATTGACTTTTGAACTGATCACGCATGCTTATATCGCAACTGCGTCTTGAACATAAAGGTTACGCTGCGGCTACGGCTTTCGCTGAAAGAGGCTGCTTTGTTTAACAAGCAGCCTCTTTAACCTTCATCATTGTTTAGTCTACCGTATCCGCGGCTACTTTTGCCTCGCCCGCCGATCAGCAACCAACTGTACTACGGTAATGGCTACAGCGCACAACAGTAGTATGTGCAAAAACCCGCCTCTGCCAAACATCACGCTCCCAAGCCACACCCCAAAGAGCGCCGCTGCCACCTTATAAACCACTCGGATCACGCTCCTTATCCGGCTGCTCCGATCTCAATGGAGCTTCGTTCATTTTGTAACCAAAGCCGCGGACGGTGAGCACGTAGCGCGGATGTTTCAAATCAGGTTCAATCTTTTTACGTAATCGATTGATGTGTGGATCAATGTTGCGTTGGTAGCCTTCGTACTCTGTGCTCCAAACTACATCGAGCAGGTCATTGCGCGACCAGGCGCGTCCCGGTTCACTCGCCAATCGTTCAAGGATTTGATACTCCAGTGGAGTCAGATCAACGCGTGCACCGCCAAGCGTCACTTCATGGCGGCGTTTGTCAATCACAAGATCGCCGACCTTGACACGCGAGCCTTTATCATCCGCTTGCGGCTCACGCCCCCCGCGCCGCAGCAGCGCTTCAACACGCACTTCAAGTTCACGCGGACTAAACGGCTTTGCCAGGTAATCGTCAGCACCAGCTTGAAAGCCGGCCACTTTATCGTCAACGCCATCAGCTGCGGTAAGAAAAAGCGTAGGCGTCTGAACGCCCCGCTCACGCACGTAGCGCAGTAATTCCAAGCCCGTCATATCCGGCATTCCGACATCGAAGATGAAACAATCGAAATCATCTCGCAAAGCCGGTTCAATGGCTGCTGCGCCGCTCTCCTTCTCCTCGACTGTGTAGCCGAGGCGTCGGAAGTATTCCGCCAGGAGAAGGCGCATGCTCAAGTCATCATCAACAATCAGCAATCGTCGGGTCACGGTGCTTCTTCGACGGCTGCGTTAGGGTAGCAGCCCCTTCCTATATTGAGGTAGATGGGACATTTCGGATTATAACGCAAGTTTGATCGAGACTGCTCGTCGGCAAGCGATGCGCGAGCTCCGCTTGTTCGCTAACCTTGACGCGACAGGAAGTGCTCAGTATATTGCCGGTTTACTTGTTGCAAGCGTTTGACAATTAGCCCTTCCTCCCGCTCAACAAACCGCTGACACACACAAGCGACAATGCACGATCTTCGGCGACTACTCGATTATCTTAAACCACACTGGGTGAAGTTTACCTTTGCAACGCTCGCGATGCTTGCCGTCGGCCTGCTGCAAAGCGCCATCGGAGCGCTCATTGTCCCGATCTTTGATCAAGCGTTTCAGCAAAACGGCTCCGTCGATCCGCAGCGCACGCCGACGCTCTTCGGTCTTCAACACATCATTCCGGATGGGGGCCTCGCTGCCTGGCGCACAATCTCCGTGCTGCTTGTCGTGTTCGCAATCTGCAAAGGCGTCGCTGAATACCTGTCAACTTATTTGATGGCGCGCGTCGGTCAGGAAGCGGTACTCTCCCTGCGGCAAAACCTGTTCACACATCTGCTCACACAATCAGCCGACTTCTTCGAGCGTCACCGTACCAACTATCTTGTCTCGCGGCTTGTCTCGTCGTCGGGAGCGATTGAGACGGCGGTTACCAGTACGCTGCGCGACATGCTGCGCGAAAGCTTCAAGCTCGCGGCTTTTCTCGCCGCGTCCTTCTATTACTCGTGGCGATTAACGCTCGGCGCGCTCTTGATTGCGCCGCTCATCGCCGCACTGACCGCTAAATTCGGTCGGGCACTACGCAATCTCTCACGCGAATCCTACGAAGGCAATCAACGTCTGGTTGATACTGCACAGGAAGCGCTCGCCAACCACACGATTGTAAAAGCTTACCGCGCCGAGAGGCGCGAGCAGGAACGCTTCACGGCAGTCGTCAGACAGATCATGCACGCTAATCTGCGTTCGGCACGAATCAGCGGCTTTGCGCCTCCAACCATCGAGTTGATCGGCGTCTTTGCAGTCGTGCTGCTGCTCTTCTTCGGTCAACGCGAGATTGCCGCCGGGCATATGAACGGATCGCAGTTTCTTACCTTCTTGTTCTTCCTCTTCTCCAGCTATGATCCGATGCGCAAGCTGTCCAGACTACACAACAGTATGGAGCAGGCCTTAGCCGCAGCCCGTCATGTCTGGGAAGTGATGGATGAACACGCGGAGACAAAAGAAGCAGCGCATCCGTTTGAACTCCGCCCCTTGCACGATCAGATTGAACTACGTGATGTTTCCTTTGGCTACGGTGGCGAGGCCGCTAACAGCCCAGGTAATAACCCAGGTAATAATCGTCCCGTGTTGCAGAAGATCGATCTGCAAATCCCGGCCGGTTCAACCGTCGCTCTGGTTGGCGAATCGGGCGGCGGCAAATCGACTCTGACCAAGCTCATTCTGCGTTTTCATGATCCGGTTTCGGGTGCCGTGCTGTGGGATGGAACCGACCTGCGCGATGCACGCTTGAGCAGTCTTCGCCGTCACATCGCCGTCGTCACACAGGAGACGGTGCTCTTCAATGAAAGCGTACGTTACAACATTTCATACAGCCGCCCTGACGCGACGAACGCTGAGATTGAGCAGGCAGCGCGCGTCGCCTTCGCCCACGATTTTATTATGGAGCTGCCTGCAGGCTACAGCACTCTTGTCGGCGAGCGCGGAGTTTTTCTCTCCGGCGGACAGCGGCAGCGCTTGGCAATTGCCCGTGCGGTGCTTGCTAATGCCTCTGTGCTTGTGCTGGATGAAGCGACTTCGGCGCTTGATGTTGAATCCGAAAGGTTGGTGCAGCGCGCGCTCGCCAATCTAATGCAGAACCGAACTACGGTGGTCATTGCGCACCGCCTTTCAACGATACGCCGCGCCGACCAGATTGTTGTGATCGAACGCGGGCGAATTATGGAGATGGGCAGCCACGATGCGTTGCTCGCCCAGAGCGGTTCGTACAGGCGCTTGTATGAACTGCAGTTTGCAGACCAAGAGGAGCTTACAGCAGTGGGCAGTGAGCAGTAGGCAGTGGGCAGAAAAGAGGAGCAGTAAATTCACTGCTTGCTGTTTGATTCTTACCGCCCGCTGCCCACCGTCTCACTGCCCACTATTATTATGAAGTCAATGACCGGGTTTGGTCGCGGATCGGTAACAGGCGAGAACTTCACTATCTCGATTGATCTGAAAACAGTCAACAACCGCTTTCTCGACGTTCATCTGCGCGCCGAGGGTCAGCTTGCCGCAGTCGAAGGGCTTGTACGACGCTGCATCAGCGAGCGCCTATCGCGGGGACGCGTTGACTGTAGTATTACGCTTGATCGCACGCTCGATGTGGCTTACCAAGTGAACCGTCAATTGATTGCCGGTTACATCGAAGCGATGCGGGCCATACAAAGCGAGTTCGGCCTTGAGGGTGCGCCTGATATTAATCTGTTAGCTCGTCTTCCCGGCGCGATGCAACCGGTTCGCGAAGACTTGAGCGAAGCCGTCGCGCAGGGTGTTGAGCAGGCAACCACGGAAGCGCTCAAAGAACTTAATCAGATGCGCACGCAGGAAGGCGATGCGTTAGCTGCCGAGATGCGCGAGCGCCTCGGCAATATAGAAAGCCTTGTGCCGGTGATTGAAGCGGCGGCTGGAGGGCAGTTGGACCACTACCGTACGCGCCTCCAGAAAAGAATTAATGAACTGCTCACGCGCGATGGCTACAACGCCGTTGAACTTGACCAGGGGCGACTCGCTCAGGAGGTCGCTTACCTCGCCGACCGCAGCGACATTACAGAAGAGCTCACCCGCTTGAAAAGTCACATCGCGCAGTTTCGCACGGGACTTGATGGTGAAGGCGAGGCGGGCAAACGGCTTGATTTTCTGCTTCAGGAATTTAATCGTGAAGCCAATACAGTGCTCTCCAAATCGACGGATGTGGCAATTAAAGAAGCGGCCTTAGCCATTAAAGCTGAGATCGAAAAACTTCGCGAGCAGGTGCAAAATGTCGAGTGAAGCCGGCATCACGGTGGTAAACGGAGAAGCTGTTCGAGCGGGGCGCGGCATGCTGATCATCGTCAGTGCGCCATCGGGCGGCGGTAAAGGAACCCTGATCCGACGTGCGTTGCAAAAGGTGAATAATCTCGGGTACTCGGTTTCGTGGACGACGCGCTCACCGCGCCCTGGTGAACAGAATGGACGAGACTATTATTTCGTTTCACCCGAGGCTTTTGAAGAGATGCGCGCGCACGATGGGTTTCTCGAATGGGCGCGCGTACACGGCAATTTCTACGGTACATCGCGCGCGGAAGTCGAGCGCGTGATGGCCGAGGGGCGTGATGTCGTGTTAGAAATAGATGTGCAGGGAGCCGCGCTTGTGCGTGAGCACGTGAAAAACACGGTAAGCGTGTTTATCCTTCCACCATCATTCGATGTTTTACGCGCGCGGCTCGCTGGAAGAAAGTCCGAAGTTCCATCCGATTTAACTCTTCGTTTGCTTAATTCGCGCAGCGAGGTTGAGCGTTACCGCGATTTTGATTATGTCGTACTCAATGATGAGGCAGACCGTGCTGCCAAGGAACTGGTGTCGATTGTGTATGCCGAGCGCGCGCGCCGCGAACGTCAAACCGCTTTAGTCCGACGCGTGCTCGAAACTTTTCCTGAAAGTTCGTCGGAGACGAAACAGATTTGCATTTGAGTATGATCTTTTAGCCGCACTAATAGGAAACTAAAATTATGCCGAAAGCCGTCGATCAAACCACTGACACAACAAACGAAGAGACTGAGCAACCGCCAATGGATTCAAAGTACCGTTTGATAATTGTGGCTGCGCAACGCAGTAAGCAACTGCAACGCGGCGCTCGCCCGCGCGTTGACATGGAACTGCAAAAGCACAAGCCAACCCGTATCGCTCTTGAAGAAGTGTACCAAGGCAAAGTTGATTACAAAATAATAGTTAAAGAATAAAGAGAATAAAGAAGTCAGGCGTCAGAAGTCAGAATGGTAAAACAGGAGCTGTTGTTTTTATCCTGTCTCCTGACTTCCCTCTTCATACTTCTGCCTTCATCCTTCATCCTTATCTTCCCCGCTCCATGCACAGTAGGCGTCTTCCGCTGCTCGTGCCACGCATTCTTCCGCGATGGCGAGGTAAGCCGTCATGCGTGCCGCCCTATCCCACCGTTTCGTTTCGCGAAGCCTCTGCCAAAATTCATGTAGATAGCACGCAAGAAAGCCCACTGTTCCATGCTCTTTATATTGCAGCATGTGCATCGCTTCGTGAGCGACGAGCCAACCGGGGATGGTCAAGCGCCCTGTTTCGTTTCGCTTGATGAAAGATGGAGCAACGAAGATGCGGCGGCCAAACGTGATCCCGCCGACTCGGCATACGCCTGTTAGTAAACCTGCAAAGCGATTGCCGTAAATTGAGACAGAGGGAAGTTCGAGCGTCTCATCGCGAAGGTGGCTGCGAAAGAAATTCTGGATGTGCGTTTGAGACTCAGCAGCAAGCTTCATAAGAGCAGATGTCAGATGCTGGATGTCAGATGTTAGTGGGGAGCTTCTGCTAACATCCAGCATCTGACATCTGTTCTCACATATTTTTGTAGTTGGTTCCGCCGCCGCCCTCAGGTGGAACCCAGTTGATGATCTGGTATGGGTCCATGATGTCGCATGTTTTGCAGTGAACACAGTTGCTGAAGTTGACCTGCAAACGCCGCTTGCCATCTGTGCCATCCGACACCATCTCGTAAACTGCTGCTGGGCAGAAACGCTGGCATGGATTGCCGTACTCTTCTGTGCAGCGTGTCGCGCAAATGTTGGTATCGAGCACATGAAGATGCGAAGGCTGATCCTCTATGTGATTGACTGCGGCGTGGTAAACGTCCGTCGCCTTATCGAAAGTCAGTTTGCCGTCAAAGCGCAGATCCTTGTAGCGCTGTTGCAACTGACCATCCCCGTAGTCGTAAGCGGAGAGTTTCTTCATTACCGCATGCCCCGCTTCAGCCGGGGTACGATCAAATATCCCCCATGCACGCCCGCCGGTTAAGAATTGTGCTCCGGCATTGGCAAGCCCCAGCCATCGCCCATGACGAAAGCCCGCGTGGAAGTTTCGCACCCCGCGCAGTTCCGTCATCACCCAGCTTTCCCCAATCAGTTGCTCGTAGCGCCGCAACTGTTTGGCTGAGAAATCTTGGACGAGTAGCGCCTCAAAAATCGCCTCGGCGGCGAGCATGCCGCTTTTGATCGCGGTATGAATCCCTTTAAGGCGCTGTGAATTGAGAAAACCCGCGCAGTCGCCTGTGAGTAATACGCCATCGGCGTAAAGCTGCGGCATCGCATAGAAACCTCCGGCGGCGATTGTCTTCGCCCCGTAGCGAATCATCTTGCCGCCCTCAAGTATGCGTGCGATGTGTGGATGCTGCTTGAAGCGCTGGAACTCCGCGTGCGGATCAATCAGCGGATCGTGGTAGTCGAGTCCTGTGACGTAACCGATGCTGATAATTCGATTCGGCATTCCATAAATCCAGCCGCCGCCGTATGTCTTTGCGTCTGATGGATAGCCGAGCGTGTGCGTCACACGTCCGGCGGGAAAGCGGTCGTCGGCTAATTCCCATAACTCTTTAACGCCGAGGCTGTAGGTTTGCGGCTCACGCCCGTCGTTTAAGTTGAGTCGTTGCGCAAGCTGTTTGGTGAGCGATCCGCGCGGGCCTTCGCCGAGCACCGTCAACTTAGCAAGCAGATTAACGCCCGGCTCGAAGTTCGGTCGCGGGCGACCCTCGCGGTCAACCCCTCGGTCGCCGGTGCGCACCCCCGTCACACGATCATCCTTATCGTAGAGCATCTCGACGGCGGGGAACTCCGGGAAGATGTTGACTCCCGCCGCTTCGCACTTTTCGCCGAGCCACGCCGTCAGCTTATTCAACGAGATGATGTAATAGCCGTGGTTCTTCAAGGGCGGCGGCGTGATCGGCGAACGAATCGCACGCTTCTTTGTGAGATAAAGAAATTCGTCTTC
>JACCTF010000015.1 GCA_013812565.1 Pyrinomonadaceae bacterium
GTCTTCGGGCGTGCGGGGTCGCATAAATCCCCCATCAAGATCAGCGATTTTGAACCAGCGACCATCGGCGAAAGCTTTGAGATTTGTGAGCGACCAATCATCCCCCCAACCGGGTCGCCCGCGTCGCTCCTCATACACGGAAAGCCCTTCGGAGAACCAACGCGGGATGCGGTACTCGGTCATCTGCAACGTCATCACGTGCGTGTACTCATGCCAGAGAGTGCTCCCCCAATTGAACTGGCCGACGGGTCGCGCTGAAGGAGAATCAAGGGCGATTACTTGACCAAAGCAGACACCGAGCGCGCCGAGTCCGGGCAGTCCGAGCGTGCGAACGGCGAAGTCTTCGTGGTTGGGAAACAGTTCGACGGTGATCGGAGGCTGCGGCTTGAAGCGGTACTTGGTCGTTAGAGCACGTTCAGCTTCCGTGAGCAGGTCAGCAGCGTAAACCCCCAGGGTGTCGCTCTCTTTGGCCGCTGCCTTGATGCGGAACGAACCTGTTTGTGTTTCGCGGTAGTCGCGCATCGTGTCAAGCAGGTCGAGCGTATTCTTGGCCCAGACGTTAAACGGATCGCCTTTGAACGCCGTCTCAATCGCGGCGCGCCCCTCCGCGTCGCGGCCCAGACGCATCAATCCGATGCCCAGCTTAAGATGCGCTTCCCACAAACGCGGCGAGATTGAGATGGCGCGGCGCGCAAACTCAACCGCTTGGCTATAGCGCCGCGTGTTAGTCGCAACGTGCGAGAGCGTGTCAAAGAGTTTGCCATAGCGAGGATTGATGGCGAGCGTCTGTTTGATCTCAGCTTCGTAATCAGCCGTGCGGTCTTGCAAATAAAGAAGCGCCGCGCGCACGGCGTGGGCTTCAAGTGAGTTTGGGTTGATGTGTAGAGTCTGATCCAACTCGCCCGCCGCGCTGTCGTAGCGTTCGGCTTCCATGTCGCCCATCGCGCGCAAGGTTTTAGCGGCCACCAAGTTTGGATTGATTGCGAGCGCTTGTGCGAGCGACCCCTGCACTCCTTCGCTGCCCTCGATCTGTTTGTTAATCGCGATGCCGAGATGAGCGCGCGCGTTGTTCGGGTTTATCTTGAGCACATCACTGAAAAACTCTGCTGCCTCCGCGTAGTTGTATTTTGTTGTGAACAACTCGCCGCCGCCAAGCTGCGCTTCAATGTACGAAGCGTCGGCGGCAATCGCTTGCAAGTAAAGGTCGGCGGCTTCCTTGTAACGTTCAAGGTGGTTGAGCGCACGCGCGATGACGGTTATCTCAGGCGCGATCTGGGGATTGGCTGTCGTGAAGTAGCGTACAAGCGATTCAAAAATTACACGCGCCTGATCCTCCTGACCGACTAAATGCAGCACTTCGGCACGGCGTAAATCAGCTTGCAGCCGAATGGGCTGCGCCGTCTGCACTGTAGTCTCTGATGATCTCTGACTCGCTCGTTCAAACTCGCCGATGGCTTCCCGGTAGCGTCCTGTCGCGGCATAAGCTTCGCCGAGCCAGAGGCGCGCTTGCGACGCGGATGAAGCGATGAGAAACTTCTTTGCCGACTGTTCGACCTCCGCGTACTGCCCTGTTTCATAAAGCGCCTGTAGCAACCCGGCCTGCGCCGTTTGATCCTTCGGATTGGTTGCAATCTGCGTGTTGAAAACTTTGATCGCCGCCGCGTAGTTGCCTTGCTTCAAATCTTGTTCGGCAGACCCCTGGGCAAAGATTTGCGTCGCACCGGATAGGAGGCAAACCGCCAGGACTAGACAGCAGATGGTGAATCTCGAAAGAGTGTCAGGCAAACTTCGCTTCACCGCATCGCTCGATACAAGATTGAAAAAGGTATTCATCGAAAACGCATTCACTATCTTTCTCATGGCTTGATAATCAGCTTCTACCACCGTTGCTCAGCTTAGACCGGCCCGCGACAACGTTTTACTCATAGCTTGCTGTGCGACTCAACGCATGCCGCAATAATTATCCCGCTGGACCATTTCATTTTAGTGAGCACGAGAGCCGCGTTGTTCTCCAAGGCTGCAATAAGTTTCAGCACTTTAGCCGCATGGCCTTCAGGCCCACTCGACTGCGGAAGCATGTCATCAATCACGTATAAGCCTCCGGGTTTGAGTAATTGCAGAGTGTCTTCGAGGTGCGTGTATTTACCCGCCCACGTATCTGCAAAGATGAAGTCAAATTGCTGCTTCGGCAATGTCGCGAGGAGCACGGCGGCATCCTCTGTATGGAAGCTGACCCGATGGTCATTCCCGAGGTACTGCTTTGCAACAGCGATGCAGTCAGCATCATTCTCAACCGAGATAAGATGCGAAGCTTCATCCATCCCGTCAAGCAACCACGCGGTTGACACGCCCGTTCCAGTGCCGAGTTCAAGAAATCTCCCGGCAGGCTTAGTTGCCGCAAGCGTTCGCAACAGCGCGCCAGTCAACGGCTCGGATGCCATTTGAAATCCCAACGCTGCCGTGTCCACCTTTATGTGCTGGAGCACCTCGGGCGGCTTGAGACTGTTTTGGTCATCCATCATTTATTTCCTAACTGTATCGACACTCTATCTCTATTCAATCACTTTCAAATTCTTCTAGCTACTTCTGACTCGTCCTGATGCTGCGGCTGATCTTTGCCAGTTCCACAAGTACCTTCTCTAGTGCCACGTCATACTCGTCCGGCTTCATCCCTTCTTTGCGCGTTTTGAGCTCTTCCACCGCCGCTTCGAGGCGTGTGCGTTCGGTCATGAGCGCAGCCTGTGCGGCATTGCGTGCTCCCTGTTCAGGAGAATCAAAGTATGTTGTTTTGGCAAGCACGCCATCGCCCGCCTCAACCTTTTGATGACCGACGCCATCGCCGTTGTCATCGAACACTGCATGTTCAGTCGCGAGTCGGCCCGCGCCCGCATACCATTCAGCCGTGAGTTTAGTCGCATAGTCAAAAGCTTCAAGCACTGAGATGCGCTTGTTCTGATCGGTGTCGGCCTCCATGTTGCTGAGCGCTTTGATGAAGTGTTCGGCAAAGCGCGTGGCATTCTGTTCCTGACCGCTGCGCGTCGCCGTGATCACGACATGTTTTTGATTCGCGAGCGCTTTGATGAATTCGCCGCTTGCGCTCGCCATATTCACCACCACGATGCGGCGCGCCGGCAAGCTTTTAATCAGCGAAGCATAAGCAGCCGCCGATAAATCCGGACCAACCAAATTGAATTTCGCCTGGGTTCCATCAAAAGTGCCGTGGCCGATAAAGAAGATGAAGATTGTGCTCTCCGGCGAGAGGGAAGAATGCAGTGTTTGAAGTGTTTGCCGCACGCCTTCGGCGGTGGCCCGTGTTGTGCCGGAAGCAATCGGCTTTTCTGTAAGAATCTTGATGTTGTTTTGGGCAAAGCCTAAGCGATTCGTCAGCGCCCCGCGTAGCTCGCTGACCCATTCGGCGAACTGCTTGGCATAAGCTTCTTCACCGCTGACACCGCTGATGATCACCGCAAACTTATTCGGATCTGATGGAATTACGGGTTGCGGATTGCGGATTGCGGATTGATCGGAAGGGATTATGGCACTTGTTGTTTGGGCGCGGACAATCGCACCCATGCACATTAGTAAACCCATCAAAATCAGATAGCGCATCATACAAAGCTTCCACCACGAGTTCTGCAATCCTCTAATCCGCATTCCGCAATCCCAAATCCCAAATCTTCTATGCCAGTCCTTTCTGCTTGCGCAAAAACCACTCGGCGCTAATCAGTGCGATCAGGAGAAAGAAGTTGATCGGCATATCCCAAAGCTCTTTGGTGATTGGCTCGGAGTTGTCCGAGTCGCGATACGTGATGTCTTCAATCAGGTCGTTCGCCTTGTCGAGCGGATAATATTTTCCGCCCGTTTCGGCGGCGACGCGCTTCAGCAAATCGACGTTCTGCCAGTGATTATAGAATTCGCGATCCTGTGCGCTCACGAGAAAACTCGATTGTGCCGTGCCGAGGTTCGTTACTCCCTTAGCGGCTGTCAAATCAATTCGGTAAAGCCCCGCTTCGTCAGGGGTAAACTCGCCTTTGTAACCACCAGTCGCTTGGCCTGAGCTGAATTGTAGTGGTACTAAACCAGTGCCGCCCGACGGTTTTGTCAGCCTTACGGTCGCTTGCGCATCCTCAATCGTTTCGTACTTTGAATTATTAACATCAGCTCGCAGTTGCACGGGTTCGCCCACCGCGTAAGTATCACGCTCGGCCGCAACCTCGATTTGATTAGGCGTCGTGCTGACAAGGTAACGCAGCATCTGCCGCCAAAAGTTTTCGTGCGAAGTGTTCCCTGAATCCAACTCCATGCGCCAACGCCACGTATCGCTGGCCGTCAGAGCGAGCGAGCGGCCGCGCCCATAGCGCTCTTCAACGAGCAGCGGCACTGTCGTGTTGCTACCCGGCTTGACTCCACGAGCTTCGAGCAGAACAGTGGCCCCCGGTTTGGCGCTGCTTAGACGCTCAGGCACGGTGATCAACGGCAACTCGTTCCACGCTTTTTGATTCAATCCGGGGTCTTCGTTGAGTCTGGTGATGGCGTGCGTGCGGCCACGCGGAGCGAGCACGGCTTTGAAATTAGAAACCTCTGAACTGCCGTTTCCTTCAACCTGATCGTTGAGGTAGAGGGGCAGCAGATCGGCGATGGGTGTGTTGGCATACTTCCCGGCATCAAAAGCAAATCGTCCACCGAGAGCTAAAAGGCCGCCGCCGCGCCTGGCAACAAACTGCTCGATGCTTCTCAGTTGATCGAATGTAAAGAAGTTGGCTTCGATGCTGCCAAGAACTAATGCTTGGTACTTGAACAGTTCTTCTTCTGTGGTAGGGAAGCCGCTCTTTAAATCCTGATCGCTCTCCACGCCCTGACGATAGAACTTGCCATCGGCGGAACGCAAAACGGAAACCAGCATTACGTTCTTCTCATTGCGTCCGAGCGATTGGCGCAGCTTGCCGTATTCCCAGCGCGGCTCGCCCTCCATGTAAAGGATTTTCGGTTGCGCATCAGTGACTTGCACCAGCGCTTCCTGCGTGTTGTTCTCGATGGTCAACTCGCCTTCAAGCGGCGTAACGGCAAAGGTATAACGATGATCACCGGCAGTCGGCGGAGTGAACACAATCGTCAGCTCGCGTGTCTCGCCGCCGCGCAGTTCAAACTCCTGAGTTTTGAGCGCGCGCCCATTTTCACTGACCGCGACACGTACTTTCGTTGGGCCATAGCCGCTCAAGCGCACAAGCGCTTCAGCCGTGACGCTTGAGCCGATCAGGACGCGACGCGGCGCAATGACGCGCACCATCTCGGCGTCCGTGCCCGCTCCCGCCGGACTGCCCACGCCGATTGTGTAAACCGGGATGCCGCGCGCGCGCAGTTCGCGTAACTGTGCGGCCAAGTCCGCGGGTGCGTTCGTCGCGCCGTCCGAGATGACGACAACCCCGGCGAGCGGCCTCGCCGTCGAGCCTTTGACGACATGCTGAAGCGCCGCGGCAAGGTCCGTGCTCGTTCCGTCAGCGGCAAGTTCGTGCGCACCTTGCAGCTTCGCCGCCGCTCCCGAGAAGCCGTACAGATTTATTCTGAACTTGTCTGCAAGTCGCTTCAAAAATGAATCGTCAGATTCATCGGCGACGAGCAGACTCTGCAAACTGTCAATGCGGCGGCGCGTCTTTTCATCAGCGAGCTGCATGCTTCGCGAGTTGTCGGCGAGAATGGCGACATCACTGCTGTGAGCAATTACTGAGGGCACGATTATCACGGGCCGCATCAATAGAAAAATTAAGAGCGAGATGAACGCGATGCGTAATGCGATGAGGGCGCTTCGTGCCGGAGATGAGATGCGTGCGCCGGGCTGCACATAGAGGAAATAGACGAGAACTGCGACGAGGAGCGCGACGATAAAGATCAGCGCGAGCGAGGGATTGGCCTCGAAAGTGAGCCGACCCTTAGTGAAGACTGTCCGCTCATGCTTGAATAGAAACTGCACGAGTTGATCCATGCGCCGACAATCCTCTTGAGTACTTTACTGCTCCGAAGGCTAACACCGTGCCGCGTATTATTGCCGCTTGCCTGCCGTATTGCAAACAGCGCAGAAAAAATGCGAAGTTGCTCCGCAAGTGCGGAGTACGAAGTGCGAAGTTTTTAATTTCGAACACTAAACCTCGCACATCGCACTCGCAGACGTACTCTGAACTCTTTCCGTGGTTTGCTTGTCGGATAGCGCTTGCCTAAACTGTTTGCCCATTATCAAATAAGGGTCGTTGATCCGATTTGTAGCACTTGAATTACGGAGAGGCAGCCGAGTTTTAACAACTGAGATGGTTAAACTACATACCCAAGCAACACGTTTAATCAAACAAGCGATCTTCTGGGGATTGCTCTTTATTTTGGTAGTGAACCACTCGCTCGGTCAGCGGAGACTCGGCAACAGTTCATCCAACGACCAGCGCGTTCCACGCCCCGCTTCAAGCGAAGCCGGGGAGTTTACGTTTGTGCGCACAGTTTACCGCTCGCCCAATAGCGGTTGGCGCTACGATTCATGGGCGACCGATTTCCCCGACGCCGACGACCACTTCGTCGGCGGCATACGCGATTGGACCAATACCAAGTTGAGCCTCGCTTCGCGCACCAGGCAATTGCCGATCATGAATGAGCAATTGTTTAACTACCCGCTGATATACTTTGTTGAACCCGGATTTCTCGAACTGTCAGAGGAGGAGGCAGCGCGCCTTCGCGAGTATATCGCCCGCGGCGGCTTTATCTTCCTTGATGATTTCTGGGGCGAGTATGAATGGCAAAACGTGCAGGAACAATTAAAGCGCGTGCTCCCCGATCTTGAGATTAAGGACTTGCCGCTAGACCACCCGCTCTTTCATTGCTACTTGGACATCGACGAGGTTTTGCAAGTGCCCGGCATGGGATCATGGTTTTACCGCGGCGTGACCCACGAAAAAGGCGGCGTCGTGCCGCATTACATGGGCATTGAGGACAAGTCTGGGCGACTCGTCGTCTTCATCGCGCGCAACAGTGATTTAGGAGATGCTTGGGAACACATTGATGATCCGCGCTACCCGGTTAAGTATGGCTTGGCGGCATATAAGTTAGGGATCAACGTCATCATCTACGCGATGAGCCACTGAGCTGGTCTTCATGAAAACGATATCGAGCTAACATGGGGTCATAGTTCCGCCGGAGTAAAAGCTCTGGCGCACCTCCGAATGCCGTAGATACCCAGCCGCCCAAACTAAATCGAAACTTACAACATTGGCACACTTGCCACATTACTCGTCGCGTTCCAGGGGCGATCTCTTTAAGTCCTGAAAGGACGTACTTCAAT
>JACCTF010000028.1 GCA_013812565.1 Pyrinomonadaceae bacterium
CACTGAAAGCGATGGGCGCGACCAACCTCTACATTTACAAAGTGATTATCAAGCAAGCGGTAATCAGCGCACTGATCGGCTACTGCATAGGCATCAGCATCGCGCTCGTTGCCGCGCACATCAGCCAGCAGGGGACAACCGCGGTAATCGTTCCGTGGCAGTTGAGTCTCGGCTTGTTCGCACTGACGCTCGCGATGTGTATCAGCGCTTCATTCGTCTCGATCAATAAGGTGACGCGACTCGATCCGGCGATGGTCTTCAAGGGATAAGGATGAAGGATGAAGAAAGGCAGGCGGCAGGAAGGGAGATGGGAAATGGAAGCGGCGATCAGCGTCCGGGGGTTGACGAAGAGTTACGGCACAGGCGAGACGGCGGTGCGTGCGCTTGATGGTGTGGATTTGGATGTGCATGCGGGCGAACTGCTGTTGATGCTTGGGCCATCGGGCAGCGGCAAGACTACGTTGCTATCAATTATGGGCTGTATTCTGACGGCCACATCCGGGAGCGTCATTGTTCGCGGTCAAGAGATCGCCGACTTAAAGCAAAGCAGACTCCCGCGCGTGCGGTTAGACAATATCGGCTTCATCTTTCAGGGTTTCAACTTATTTCCTGCTCTCTCGGCGAGTGAGAACGTCGAGATCGCGCTTGATCTGAAAGGCATACGCGGAGCCAACGCGCGTCGCCGCGCCGGGGAACTGCTGGAGCGCGTCGGTCTTGGAGACAAGCTTGGTGTGCATCCGGCAAACCTTTCCGGTGGACAGAAACAACGTGTAGCGATTGCGCGTGCGCTGGCTGGCGACCCGCAAATACTCCTTGCGGATGAACCGACCGCCGCCCTCGACTCGCATTCAGGGCGCGTGGTGATGGAGATGCTGAGGGAGTTGGCCCACGAGCAGGGGCGTGCCGTCTGCATCGTTACGCATGACAGCCGCGCGTTTAGTTACGCCGACCGCATCGTGCACATCGAGGACGGCAGGCTCCGCGAAGAAGACGAAGCCCTGAGCGATGCCGAACACGTTGAGTACGCAGCGCGCGGCACGTTTTCAGACAACGAGCGGCGACCGGCACCCGGCGATTAAGAAGTCAACACAGACAAAATCGAGCAACGCATTTTGTCGCAACTTGAACTTTTACACATGCGAGCAGCATGCGGAACAAAAGGTTAAATCGGGAGATCACATCATGAAGCGAAGAATCATCTACACCACTATCGCCATCATCGTCGTTGCAGCGGTTGCAGCCCTGCTGCTTCGCGCAACCGATACGAAGTCTATTGAAGACCCTTCGAGCAACGCGCAGGCAGCAAAAGCCGCCTCTTCCGGGTCAGTAACGGCGAAGGATGTGATTGCCGCACCGGGCCGAGTGGAGCCAGTCTCCGAAGAGATCGAAGTCGGCGCAGAGATCAGCGGCAAGATCAAAGAAGTATTTGTTGAAGAAGGTGACAAAGTCGTGCGGCAGCAAATCTTAGCTGTGCTTGAGAACAGCGACTACCAGGCGCAACTCTCGTTCGTTCAATCGCAACAGGGCGCCGCTGAAGCGCAACTAGCGAGCGCCGAAGCGCGGCTCGAACAAGCGCGGGCTGAACTCAGGCGTACGTTGAACGGCGCGCGAGGCGAAGAAAGGCGTGAGGCGCGCGCCGCAGTCGAGCAGGCGGATGCAACAATCAGAAACGCGCAGCTCGAACTCGATCGACGACGGGCGCTCCATCGCGAAGGTGTCATCTCAACAGAAGAACTCAACCGTGCCGAGCGGGACCTGCGCGTGAATCTAGCGCGCGGCAAGGAGTTGCGCGAACGATTCGCGTTCATCAATGCGGATGCGCGGGAAGAAGATGTCGCCCGCTCTGAAGCGTCCGTTGGGTTAGCGCAAGCACAAATCAGCGAAGCGCGCGCACGCATCGGCGAAGTGAAAGCACAAATCAGGGAGACGCAGGCGCGACTCGATAAAACTTTCATCCGTTCGCCGATCACCGGCATCGTCCTTCGCAAGCGTCTGAAGGCAGGCGAGAGCGTTTCGCTCGAATCCCCCGAGCCTTCGGTCTTCACGCTCGCCGATACGAGCGTGCTGCGCGTGAGGGTCGATGTCGATGAGACGGATGTCGGCAAGCTTCAGATCGGGCAAGCGGCTTATGTGACAGCCGACGCCTACGGTGATAAACGGTTTGCCGGGCGCGTGGTGAGCATCGGGCAGGTGCTCGGCAAGAAGAACATCCGCACCGAGGAGCCGACCGAGCGTGTCGATACGAAGATACTGGAGACGCTTGTCGAACTCGATGCTAATCAGAGATTGCCGCCGGGGTTGCGCGTCGACACCTTCATCAACGTGAGCCACTCCACTCTCGACCGTAACTCAGACGAGACGAGCCACGTGTCCTCACGTTCCTTGCCGAAGAATCGTCAACAGATCATGCGGAGGACGAGATCATGAACCTTCTTATTTTCGAACCGACCGGTGGCACGGGACCACTCCCTCGTTCTCTCTTTGTTCGGCGCTACCGGCTCACTGAGATTCGTATCCGCCACCTTCTGCCTACTCCAGTGCCGTATGTAGCCCTCAGTAGTATTCTCGCTGAAGCCATTCCAAGTCTTGTTTGACAAGGGTTGTGGAGGCATAACCTTTAATCCTCGCGTTTTTATACTGCCGCAAACCCGCGAGACCATTATAATAGCGTCGTCAGCTTATCCGGGTAATCAATAATGCTTGCCCGGGCCGCGGCCGCACCGGTTGATACTCCCTCACGCCCCATGACCGGTGCGATCTGCTCGCAAGCAGATGGCAGCCGCGGAGTAACTTTATGACGATGTCGGCCCACGCTGGTGTGGAACCACGCTTGCCTTGCGTTACTAATGATTTGTATGACCGCCGATGTATCTTCGACTACAATGATGATGGATTTATGAACTTCCTTGGCAGATTCTTCACGGATGCTCTAGCCGTAGACCTCGGCTCGGTAAACACGCTCATTTATGCGCCGGACCGCGGCATCATACTGAACGAGCCGTCGGTCGTTGCCGTCAATAAATACACTAAAGAACTTCTCTCTGTCGGCAAACAAGCCTACAAGCTTCTGGGACGCGAACCGCACGATACAGAGATTCTTCATCCGATCCGTAACGGCACCGTTGATAACTTTGAAGCAGCGCAGAAGATGCTCGCCGCCTTCATCGCCAAAGTGCATAACGGGCAGAAGCGGCGCAGCCGTCTGGTCATCGGTGTGCCCGGTTCGGCGACGACGCTCGAACAGCGTTCGGTCAGAGATGCGGCGCGCGATGCCGGTGCGACGCGCGTCGAGTTGGTCGATGAGGGACTAGCGGCGGCGCTCGGCGCGGGTCTCAACTTTAATGATGAACGTGCGCATTTTGTGGTGGACATCGGCGGCGGCACGACCAGTTTTACCATCGTCTCAGCGGCCGTGGTGGTCGCTTCGAGCAGCATCCGTGTAGCTGGCACGCGGATGGACGAAGCGATTTGCGACTTCTTGCGCAGCCGTCACGAAATGCAGCTTGGCGCACGCATGGCCGAGCAGGTAAAGAAGGAGCTGGGCACGGCCGGTTGTTCCGCCGCCGGAGAGGGAGAGAAGGATATACAGCGCATGGAGATCGTCGGCAAAAGGTTGGCGAACGGGATGGCAAAAGCCGTCGAGCTTCGCTCGGATGAACTGTGCGAAGCGCTCAACCCGGTGCTGGCCGAGATCATTGCGGGCGTGCGGCGGGCGATTGAAGAGTCGCCGCCCGACGTGACGGCGGACATCTATCACAATGGAATCCTCTTAACCGGAGGCGGCTCGTTATTAAACGGCATGGCCGAACGAGTCAAACGAGACCTTCGGTTACATGTCAGTGTCACAGAAGATCCGCTCACGGCGGTCGCGCTTGGCGCCGGGCAGTTACTCATGAACCAGGAGCATCTGCGACGCGCCGCGATACGACAAGACATGCCGGTGTGGCAGTCTGCGGAAGAGTTATGAACCGGAAATAGAAGATACTGGAAACTCAAAGCAGTCTGTCAAGACATTTTACATATCCAAAATTCCCCAGTGTTTATTGGAAAATTTGGATAACACGATCACCCGCCGACTAAGCACTTACAACTGAAGTCCCTTATTTAACCGCTTTACTCAAACAGACCGAGTCCTGGTAAAAGCTTTGGAAAGCTAGTTGCCTAAGCATTCTGTTGAAAAGATTTCTACTAGCCCGCTTGGTGGGCACGTTTCTTCAAGCTCTGAAGACTTCTACGTTTCAGAAGCTCATTAGCGTCTTACAATTCAACCCGGAGGCCTCGGTGAATAGACATAAATCTTCAACTAGCTACGCCGCATTTCTGCTGACCGCGCTCTTCTCTCTGATCATTTTCAATAGCACCTTTGCCCAAACCAACCTGACATCTTCGGTGCGCGGCACAGTGACCGACCCGCAGGGCGGCGCAGTCGCTGGAGCGACCGTTACGCTCACCAGCACTGACACCAACTCCGCTCGCACGCAAAGCACCAACGAGGACGGCAACTTTGTTTTTGACTTGATCCCGCCCGGCGCGTACCGCCTTGAGGCCGAGGCAACGGGCTTTAAGAAGGCCGCGTTAACTGACATCCGGGCGCTTATTGCAAAAGCAACCGAAGT
>JACCTF010000040.1 GCA_013812565.1 Pyrinomonadaceae bacterium
TCCATCCACGAACACGGAACATGCCGCATGGGCGCGGACCCGAAGCGCTCTGCCTTGAACGCCTTTAACCAAATGCACGACGTGAAAAACATGTTCGTTGTTGACGGCAGCGCGTTCACCACCGCCTCAGAGAAGAACCCGACGTTGACGATCCTGGCTCTCGCTTGGCGTGCGACCGATCATCTTGCGGATCAACTTAAGAAGCAGAATCTGTGAAGTTAGGACTAATGACCGGAGCATTGAATGTCCCTTCTGCTCTAATAATTGCTACAGCACGTCTCGAAGCCACAGCAACCCAAATAAAGCGTTGTGCTCTTTTACCCGCAGTTACGATGCCCTCCGCTTTTGATCTTGCTGTGTTTCAGAGCTGTCGGAGGAAATTCCGAAAGCGGTTTATTCTTTCTTTATCAACTTCATTCGGCCGCTCTGCATGGTTTTGGATGACTTCCATTCGCCTTCAAACTTTTCGCCCACGAGTTTCAGTTCCGCCGCAAGCATTTCCTCGCCGTTGCTCACCTTGAAGGAAAAGGCGCTTCCGTCAAATCTCGGTTCGACGAGCGGCCATTCTACTTTCTGCCAGCCTTGTCCCGGCACGTCCTCCTTCCATGTAACGGCCGTCCCCGTTAGTTTGTCGCCATCCGCCTTTACCGCAAGCGTGAGGTTGGGACCTTCCGCTTCTTTCCCTTCGCTTCCGTAAAAATGCAAGTACCACGTGCCGACGACTATGCTCCGCGGAACGGCCCCGGCCGAACTTTTATCCTGCCCTCGACGGGATGAAGATGATAAGGCGACCGTCTCTCGCTTCAGCTTCACGGTGATAGTGTTACCGTCAATCACACCCACGTTCCACGCTTCCGCTTCATCGTTGCCGGTAATTTTCATCTCAAACTCCACCGCTTCTTTGCTCTTGGACCTTATTACTTTAAAGAGCAGCGTCTTGCCGTCGAAACTCGGTTCGATAAGAGGCAGTTCATCGGTCTGGCCGTCAACTTTAAGGCCACTGTCCGTTTTGACTGATCTGTAAAACACAATGGTGCCGGAGAGTTTGTCTCCGTTCGCCTTTATTCTAAGCGTCATCGCGGGGAAGTTCCCGTTCCAAGTTCCCTGCCAGGTGCCGACGATAGAGTTCTGCGCTTCATTCACCGTCGCGCTTGCGCCGTTCTCAATGCGAAATGAAAAGGCTGCGACGGCAACGCTCGTCACGCCTATAACCAACGTGGCAACGAGCAATAGTGTTCTTTTCAAACGCACGCTTGCGCGTTTCGTTTCGTTAGTCAATCTCATGATTCGCTCCTCCAAGATGCAGGCGTCAAACACGCCTAGTGTGTAATCGGGACAGTTGAAAGTTGTAGCTGAAGCAGCAAGCTGAACAAGTGATCGTGCGTAGATGATAGGTTCCACCATCTGCTCCGTCACCATCTCGTCACAAGCCAGTTCACGTGTTTGGGTGATTCGTCTTCGCACCAGCCACGCTGCCGGGTGAAACGAGACGGGTAAGTAGAGAATTTCGTAAAGAAGGTTAAGTAGAAAGTCGCGCCGTCGGATGTGCGCCATCTCATGGCTGATGGCTGAAGCGAGCACCCCCGCCGACGTCTCTTGAAAAAGATGTTCCGGCAAAATGATGAGCGGGCGAAAGTGGCCCAGTGTCACCGGACTGCGAACCACGGGTGAACAGAGAACAACAACGTCTTTCAACCTCATCGCTTGCCCGCATCGCGTCACGACTGTTGCCATCAACACGGGCACTAATCGCCCAAATGCGCTTTGACGAATCGCATTTGTCCTCTGCCACGCCGACCACAGCTTGATCAATCGGCAGAGTATGAACAGCATGTAGCAGCCTATTAATACCCAAGCTACAAAAGGAGGGTAAGAAAAAGGGTATCTTTGATTCTGTAAAAGGCTTGTCAAGCCGGTTGTGCTTATGCCGTTTGAGGAAACTGTGCGGGTGGGTTTTGCCGTTGTTTGATCACTACCAGGCTCGGCTATGCCCGACGCTGAATACGTCGCCATGCTTCGTTCATAGGTTCCGGCCGGACGAAGGCTCCACAAAGGTAAACCGAGCATGAGCACGAGCGCCATGACCCATAGGAGATGCTGGTAACGTGCCGCGACAAGGTTTCGTATCGCTCGCTCGCAAAGCAGGGATGTGGCACAAAGGATCATTCCTTGCCACAGCGCATTAAGCAGAAATATCGGCACGAGTTGGTTAATCGTCTGCATCGCTCTTCTCCTTCTTCTCCTTGGATTGGTCAATCAGTTCATTTAGCTTGGCGAGCTTCTCTGGCGTGAGATGACGTGTTTCGACAATGCTCATCACGAGATTCTCGGCTGAACCTCCAAACAGACGGTCGATGATGTCTCCAATGGTTTGTCCGACGACTTGGTGACGACTGACGGTGGGCCGATAAATGTACGCCCGATCCTTGAGCGTGCGCTTAACTTTTCGCTTGCGGTGCAGCACGTTGAGCATCGTCTGAACAGTGGTATAAGCCAGTTCGCGCCCCAATTGCTGCTGCACCTTTTGCACGTTGGCTGGCCCCGCTTCCCACAGCACCTGCATAATCTCAAGCTCAAGCGGCGTTAACTGCTCGCTCTTTTTACGTATCATTGTGTCGTTACCTCCTAAAGTTTTAGTAGGGTACGCCAGTAGGCTGCACCTGTCAACTAAAGCTTTAGGAGATAAGGTCTGTCAGGTGAGAAGGAAAATTTGCCGCCGCGTCTGGGCGAGCCGGACTGCACCCGCTTGCCCCCCGCGTCGTTATAGTTGAAGATGTAGTCAGATTAATCGCCGAAGCAAAAGGAGAATTGATTGTGATCACACGAAGGGATTTGATCGTTGCTGCTTTAGCGGTGTGCGTAACGCTGGTCGGCGCGACCGCGGCGGCCCAACTTGAAACGGGCGTAATGGGATCGTCGGCTTTTGACTGGACAACCATCGAAGCACGGCCGACGAAGGCGGGAGCGGTACGGCGCTTCTTCCAAGCGCCGACGCGGACGCTCGACGAACTGGAATGCCATGTCACAACACTCAATCCGGGCCAATCGCCGCACCCGCCGCATAAACACCCGGATGAAGAGTTAATCGTCGTTAAAGAGGGAACGGTTGAATCGTTGCTGAACGGAGAGATGCGGCGACTCGGGCCAGGCTCGGTGATCTTCCAAGCTTCAAATCAGATGCACTCGATCCGCAATGTCGGAGAGGGGCCGGCGACGTATCACGTCATCAAGTGGAACTCGCCGGGCATGTTGAAGAAGAAGGGGGCATAAGGTTCGGAGTACCGCCTTTGGGCCAATGGCATTGAGATGACGTTGTTAGTGGCCCCTCTGTTCTTTGGCATCAACGAGTTCTGAGATCTCAAATCTGAGATTTGAGATGACAAACTCTTTAACTTGATGCCATTGGCCTTTAAGCGGGCCTTCTATCGTAGCCGCTTACCCGGCTGAAGCCGGAACTCTGAACTCTCAAAACTCTGCCCCAGACCCCGTCATTTCGCCACGGCAAAGGCGATACCATCGGGACCATTCCCGGTGGTGACGGTGTGGACGACTTCCATCGTTTGCAGATTCAGCACCGAGGCGCTCGTCTCTCCGCTGTTGGCGACAAAGGCGTACCGGCCGTTCGCTGAAAAGGCGATGCCCATCGGGGCCTTACCAACGGGCAGCGTCTTTTGCGAAGTCAAAGTCGCAACGTCCACTACTTCGATGACGCCAGGGCCGTAGCTGGAAATCAGAACGCTTCGATTATCCGGCGTGACCCGCACGCGGCCCGGTTTGTTCTTCAACTGAACCTCTTTCATCACTTCATCCTTCGTCGTGTCGATCACAAAGAGAACGGGTTGGAGAAAGTCCCCGGCGTAGAGGCGCTTGCCGTCGGGCGAGATGCCGATGCCTTCGACCCCGCGCGGAACCGAAATCTCTTTGATTACCTTGCGTGCATCGGTGTCGATAACAGAAATCTTGGTCGCCTCTTTATTAGACGTATAGGCTTTGCTTCCGTCGGGCAGCAGCGAGATCCAGTGGGTTCCGTTGGTCCCGGTCGGAATCGCCGCCACGACTTTTTTCTCCTTCGGATCTACCACAATAATAGCCGCATCGTTTTCACACGTAACCCAGACCATGCCCTTCGGATCGACCGCGATGCCGTGCGGAGATTTATAGGGGCTGAGGTCAATCTGCGTTTCCTCCCGTTTCGTCTTTAAGTTAATTACGGCCAGCTTGTTGTTGGGCGTCGGATTTTTGCCGTAGACGCCGCTGCCGTAAAGCGTGACGTAAGCCGTGGAACCGTCGGGGGAGATGGCGACTTCGTGCGGGTGTGTGCCGGTTTTGACAGTGCCGATCTTCTCGCCGTTTTGTGTGCTGAACATATCAACCGTGTCGTCCATTTTGTTCAGCACTAGGACCATCGCTGACGTGCCTTCCTGTTGCCCGCGCGCTTGTCTCGAACGCTGATGCGGCCCCGTTGCAGTCGCCACCGGTCCGGCCTCGCGTCGTTTCAAACGTTCGGGCGCGTTCGTCTGCCCCGCCGCCCAGTCTACTGAGTTGGCGACGAGTCGCTGCATCTCCGGCATGTGGAAGATTGGGTATTCCTCGTGACCGGCGCGAACATAGACCATGCGTCCACGGCCCGTTGTCCACGTCATCACCTCGCGGCCCCGGTGACCGGACTCCTCCCACGTTCCTTCAACGATCACCGCTTCAGGCGTCGGCACTTCGAACGGTTCGGTATAGATTTCGGTTTTTGGGATGCGGAAATCGCTGATGCCTTTGGCAATCGGGTGGTCCGGCAGAACAACCCACATCTGTTCGGGTTGGCCGTGATTGACGTAAGAACTCCACGCGCCTGAGGCATTAAGAATTTTCTTCAGCGGTTTAGCGAAGTGCGTCGAGTGAAGACCGATGAAACCCATTCCGCGTTCGCGCACATGTCGGACGACGCGATCCACTGCCGCTTCCGGCACTTGGTCGTGTTTACGATGACCGAACCAGATGAGCACATCCGTCTCGGCGAGCGCGGCATCGCTTAAACCCGCTTCCGCATCGGTGAGAGTTGCCGTTCGCGCTTCCAGGTTGGGTAACTTGTTGAGGTGAGAGGCTAAGGCTCCGCTGATACCGGTGGGGTAAACATCGCGCGGTTCCGTCTGCTCGCTCCAGAGCAGTACGCGAATCTTCTTCGAGGTCTTCAGCGGGGAACGGGCGGCCATATTACTGCCCGCTGTGAGCAGCAACAGTACGCAGAGGATGACAGTGCACTTCATACAGCGATCCTTTCATATGATCAAGAGATTTCGGCTTCAATCGCAGAGGTGGACATAACGATCGAACATTCTTCTGCTCGACCGTTAACTTAATGTGTGCATCGTTGCTACACCCTTTGCTCTTCCTTTGTCAATCCCCCTTATAAGAGCAGAAGATTACGGAGTACGAAGGGTTTGCAGTTTGGTGTGCGGAGTACGAAGTTACTGAACTAAAGCAGGACCATGCCCAACAACCCCGAACTCTGTACTCCGTGCGGTTAGGGCGCAAAGAGTTGATTGATAATCTGTGTCACGTTATATTACGGCCCCAATCCCACATAGAGAGGTAGAGTTCAATGAAAAGCATCTCGATTGCAGCGTTGTTTTTAGTCTTTGTTTGCGTCACCGGTTGTGAAGCACAAAGAGCAAACCAGCGCACTTCAAATAATCAGGGCGCTTCAAACAAAACGGGTGAGTGGCGGCAGTTGTTTAATGGCCGCGATCTTGAAGGTTGGCAGCATCTCGGGCCGGGGGGATTTGTCGTCGAAAACGGAATGCTCAGAACTGACGGCGGCATGGGGCTGCTCTGGTTCACGCGAGAGAAGTTTGGCAACAGTGTGATCCGTGTTGTTTATAAAACTACGCATGAATCTGCAAACGCGGGCGTCTTTGTTCGCATCGCCGACAAACCGCAGGACGAATGGTTCGCTGTCCACAACGGCTATGAGGTGCAAATCCTCGACGCGCAGGATGAATTTCACCGCACCGGCGCAGTCTATTCGATGGCTAAAGCGACGGCTCAACCGGCCAAGCCGACCGGCGAGTGGAACACGATGGAGATAACGCTCAAAGGTCCACGCGTGATCGTTCACGTCAACGGAGTGCAGGTTAATGACTTTGATCCAAAGCAGCCGGTTCCGGAACGCACAAAGGAGTGGGAACCGAAACGCGGCCCGCGACCCGAAGCCGGTTACATCGGTCTGCAAAATCATGATGATTATGAGCGAAGCACCCAAACACACGTCTACTTCAAGGAAGTCAGCGTACGATCTTTATAAAAGTGATGAGTAATGAGTGATGAGATAAAGCGAGGGACAGGGTGTGGCCGAGGTGTGCGGTTTGCATCTTGGTCGAAGCAATGGTGCATGCTCTCATGCTGTCGAGATAAAGCCAGTCGCAAGGATGTCGCTAAGCCGCTCTCCTCTTGCTTGTCGCTTGTCACTCGTCACTTATAGAAAAATAAGAGGTATCTTACCGTGAATATGACCCGTAAAAATATGCGACGTATTTTCTCCTTTGTCGGCACATTTATCGCCGTTGCGTTGATGTCGAGCAGCGCCGTGGTAGTTAGCTCAGCCCCGAAGATAAAAAGGTTGTTGGTGGTGACGGTCACAAAGGGTTTTCGTCACACTTCGATTCCAACCGCCGAGCGCGTTCTACAACAAATGGGCGAACAAGGCCGCGCCTTCTCGGTTGACTACGCGCGCACGGACGAGGAGTTAGCGGCCAAGACGACCGCCGCTGCGCTGAAGAACTACGACGGCGTTGTCTTCGCCAGCACCACGGGTGACATTCCGCTTGCCGACCGTGAAGCTTTCCTGAATTGGATCAAAGCCGGAAATGCCTTTATCGGCATCCACGCGGCGGCGGACACCTTTCATAGCTACCCACCTTTCATCGAGATGATCGGCGGCGAGTTCAAAACTCATGGGCCGCAAGCCGATGTCGAGTGTTTAGTTGAAGATTCGGCTCATCCGGCAACGAAGCATCTAGGCAAATCCCAGAAGGTCTTTGATGAGATCTACGAATACAAAAACTACAACCGCGAGCGCGTTCACATGCTGCTCGCGTTGGATAAACACCCGAATCCGAAGATGAACAAAGAGCCTGGGTACTTTCCGATTGCGTGGTGTCACATGTACGGTAAGGGGCGCGTCTTCTACACGGCGCTCGGCCACCGCGAAGACGTTCTGGAAGCCGATTGGTATAAGCAGCACCTGATGGGCGGAATACAGTGGGCGCTTGGGCAGGTGAAGGGCAGCGCTAAGCCACAGACTACGGCGAAGATGTAAAGCTCAAAGCCTGCATACAGACCGTGCTGACAGGACGGTCCTAAATGTTTGCCTTTGTAGTTTTGATAAGTTCTGCGATGCGAGTTTTAATTTCGAGATCGTCCGTTCGTTTGAGAATTCGTTTGAGTATCGGCTCTGTAAACCGCCCGTACTTCATAATTGCTTTCATTGCTGCCACACGGACTTCGAGCGCCGGGTTTGCGAGTTTTGCGACCTGCTTTTGGACAGCCTCTTCCATTTCCGGGGTAATGACTTCGGTGCGTCCGACAAGGACACGCACGAGTTCTGCGGGCTGAGGGTCGATGGTGATGGGAAGAATTGCATCAGTCGTTTTGCGCGGCACGACATAGAACACACGCAGCCCTTCTTCAAACCATGAACTTTGCCAGGTCTTAACCATCGCCTGTGCTTCCTTGGCGTAGAGGCCATAAGTGGTTAGGATGACTTCGATGTCGCGCTGCAAAGAATCAACTGTTCGGTCAAGCGTTGGCCGGTCGAGGATAACCTCTCCGCTCAACGAATCATAAATCCGGTAGCCTGACTTTCCGTCTCGATTCTCGAAGATAATAAACTGACCGATCACATCTTTGCCGAGATTTTTGACAACTACGCTTCCTCCTTCGAGTTTTACCAATAGCGGCAGATCAAACTCTCCGACGCCACGGTAGAAGAGAAACTTCTCGTGTTGCTGACCTCTGACGCCGCAGACGCGGACCGGCGCGGCGTCCGTCTCACGCGCCGGATAGTAATGGCTCTCACCGCTCTGAACTGGGAATTGAACCTGAGCGCCGGGCAAGACGCGGAAGCGGCCCCAGTCAATCCCGTTGCGCACCGAGCGGGCTTGCGGATACCACTCCGTGATCTTGCCCTGGGGAAAATCAACTTTGACAGAGACATCCATCTCCTGGTCTGCATAGAAATAAAGAACCGGCGTTTCCATCCGGATGCGGGCGGTCAATTTGCTCTTCAGCGGGTGGCGAAAGCCCTGGTCGCTAGTCGCCCCATTGTAGACAAAAGAGGGCAGATCGCTCACGCCGCTCAGGGGACGCCACTCAAGCGCGCCGCCATCCACGCCCGCCACCGATGTGAATGTTCCCCACTCGTGAACTATCAAATTAAAGTTTGACTGATTGACTC
>JACCTF010000055.1 GCA_013812565.1 Pyrinomonadaceae bacterium
TCTTCAAATCATAAGCCGCGATGAAAGAGTTCTTTTGAATGTCGGCTTGGACGATAACCATGTTCTTGTAGATGACGGGCGAGGCCGCGTACTCCCACTGGTAATCCGGGTCGTAGAACCATCCCGCGTCGAGCACGCCGAGGTCTTGCTTCCACACGAGCTTGCCCGACATGTCGTAGGCGTACAGGCCTTCTGAGCCGAAGAGTGCGACCACGTATTTGCCATCGGTCGCGGGCGTAGAGGCGGCGTGGCTCGACTTCGGATGTCGCTTCACTTTCGGAATGCCCTCATAGGCGACGCGCTCCCAGATGATTTTGCCCGTCGATTTGTCGAGCGCATAGACCTTGAAGGTGTGTTTCGGGTCATCCTTCACCGGCTCGACATCGCCGTAGAGGCCGAAGCGCGCTTCGTCCTTGCCGCTATTAATGGCGGTGGTGACGAAGATTTCGTTGCCCCAGACGACGGGGCTTGAATGCGCGAGGCCGGGAATCGGAGTCTTCCAGCGGACGTTGATAGATTTTACGGCGTTCCAAGTGGCCGGCGGCGTCGCGCCCTCTGCCACGCCCGAAGCTTGTTGGCCACGGAACTGAGGCCAATGCTGCGCGAGCCCGCCGGAACAAAGTAGTAGAGTGCAGAGGAGGGAAAGTGTGAATCGTTTCATTTGCAAAACCTTGGGAAGACTGTAAGCAGGGAGCAGGAAAGCGGTGAGCGATCAATCGCAGGCTGTTGCCGCTCGCGGCTTACTGTTGTTTCGTCTCATCGACTCTCTTGAAGAGGGTCGTATTCGCACCCTGCTTCAAATTAAACCCCATGACTTTATGGCCGTCCGTCAAGAAGGAGAAGGTGGGGCCGTCGAACTCGATGGGCCTAAAGGTCGTCTTGTCCGTGGCCATCAGAGTTATCTGCTGCTGGCCCGCCAACTGCGCGATAAACTTTCCGTCTTTGAGCGTCACGGCGGCCACCGTCCCCTGCTCGCTCTTGTAACTGCCGGCATAAGCTTGGAGCGCCGCAGCGTTGACTTCGAGCGGTGGTTGCGCGCCGACCTTCTTGAGCATCTCGGCGATCTCGGCCTTATCGCCGTTCACGGTGGCAGCGGCGAGCGCGGCCGTAAGGGTGTCGGCGCGGGCGCCGCCCTTGTCGAGCGCGGCGCGAACGAGTTCGACATTGCCGCCGCGCGTTCCCGTCATCAAAACGTCATCCACGCTGCCAACGCCCTTTTCCAAAAGAGCACGCACTACTCCGACGTGCCCCTTATTGAGCGCCCAAGTCATCGGCGTCGCGCCGTAGAAGGTGTCGCGGATGTTGACGTCCGCTCCGCGTTCGAGCAGGAGTTGGACGATCACCGTGTAGCCGCGTTCAGCCGCCTTGAAGAGGGGTGTCTGGCCGTAGCGGAACAAAGCGTTCACGTCCGCACCCTTATCGAGCAGCGTCTTGACGGCGATGGCGTCGCCTTTGCGCGTCGCTTCCCAGAGCTGTTCGTTGAGCTGTTGCTTCGTGGCGTCCTGCGCGAGCGCGGCTGGCGCGAGAAAAAGTGTGAGAAGGAGCAGGAGAAGAATTCTTCTGTGCGACATGGGTCTTTTCTCATTTGTACGGAATTGTCCGGAAGGCCGCTAGAGTTCAAGCGCCAATCATTCGTCGTCGCAGCTTTCAAGTCAGAAGCCCGCGGCCTGTACCCTGTTTCAAAGAAATGTACCGTCAAGAAATCGCCTTCGGCACGCTCATGTGCGGCGCGCGAAAGGGCACTCTCTTTTACACTCCGCGTTCGGATGAAATCAAGGAAAACTTTTAGAACGAAAACCGGATTGGTCGAGCCGATTGGTGATAATGAGAGCTGTGCTTCGCCAAAATCTATAATTGCTGATGTGCGCAGCGGGAGTAACAGGCGTAACGGTACCTTCTGATTTTCACTTAACCGCCTCTTGAACCCTTGCGGCGAGATCGGCAAACTCGCCCGGCCAGTACACGGGAGATTTCACGAGCCGGGGGTTGATCGGCTGCCCCTCAAAAGCATCTCCGATATGGCGAGGGATCAGGTGCATGTGAAGATGCGGGAGCGTGTTCCCGTGTATCTCGTAGTTCAGTTTGACCGCCCCCGTAGCCTCATGCACGGCCTTCGACGCCCTTTGCACGTCGCGCATGAAAGCAGCAGCATCTTCCGAAGATAGCTCATGCAACTCGACGGCGTGTCTTTTAAGAACGAGGCAGCAATAACCTTTCATCGGCGACCCCTCCTCACCCGCTGTGAGGAAAGAGGCATCAAGCTCCACGATAATGCCGAGAGGTTTACCTTGCAGACAGATCGGGCATGACTCGCCGCTACAAAGACGCTCCCACTCTTCAGGGTTCGACCATTTACTTCTCATTTCAGCCGTTCTCTTCATTCATCACGGGAAGCAATCTAATCAACCGAAAGCACAACGCCGTACTTCACTCGCCGCTCGCCGTAAGCCGCAACGTCAAAAGTAAAAACAACTTACATGAGGAACACGCAGCGGGCATAGCAAAGACTTGTTAGGCATCATTGCGGCTTCTTCTCATTGGTCGGGTTCTGATTGTACTCTTGTGACTTTCCTCTCGGGATGCTAACCCACGCCCAGTCTCCTCCCTTTAAGATTCGAGCCAGCAGAACGATTTGTCCGATGTGATACGCGATGTGAGCTAATGATCTTGTAAGTGCTTCGTGAACCGTGAATTCCTGACCCCGAATGAAAATCGTTCTCTGCAAATCAGCGTCACTCAACTTGGATAATTGAACATTCAACACTCCCCAACCTTTATCCCATATTTGATGCAACTCATCTCGGCTGTATCTGACATACTCAAACTCGGAGTCTCTGTCACGCCAGGATTTCTCTCCGTCGCTTTGCAAGAAGTCCGTAAATCGAGAGACGAGGTTGCCGCTAATATGGCGAACGATTACTGCTATTGAGTTATTGTCATGACCTATTACGTGGTTAAGGTCTTCATCGGACACCTGATCGATCGCTTTCTGTCCGATGATCCTGTAACGCTCGTATTCATCTACGAAATCTTTGATCACAAGCCCCTCTCGTTTGGTGATGTCTCCTAATTATGCCAACAACGGTGACATTCAGTTTCCACTGACTTTTACAACCACGAGCAGGCTAACACCACCTGGAGTTAACACAAAAAATTGACGACATAAATTCATAGGGTTCGTCAGCGGGTATCAGCACCCGCAGACGTTTGAAGGCTTCGCGGAAGCTCGGCTTCTCGGTGATGGTTTCAGCACGAGCGTGATCATCTTGCTGCCAATAGATGGGTGTCTTTCGCCAAAATTGATCTGAACAGTGTTACACCATAGTTGTCGCGTCAGCGAATTGGCACGCCACAAGAAGCCGAGACCGCCGATCCCGCTGTGGATGCGATTCTCATCAACGACTCCATTATTTACACACACTCACCATGGCCCTGCGGTATTATACTTTCCTTCAACACCATGAACTGTAGGCAAAGTACCGCAACGGCCCGCAAGGGCAGAGAGGGATGCTATGGACAGAAGGGACTTCCTCAGCAAGGCGACGGCTGCCACGGCGCTGGTTGCCGCGCAGAACATTCACATGGCACACGCCGCGACAAGCTCAGTAGACACACGCGGGCTCGAGCCGGCAACGCAGGCCTCAGGAGCTCAACGGGCGACACCTGTAGGCGGTAATATGCCCTATCGTACCCTTGGGCGAACCGGCGAAAAAGTTTCAGCCATCGGCCTGGGCGGTCACCACATCGGCCAGCCGAAGGATCCACAGCAAGGCATCCGCATCATCCGCAGCGCCATCGATCGCGGCATCAACTTCATGGATAACTGCTGGGATTATCACAACGGTGGCAGCGAAATTCGCATGGGCAAGGCCCTGCGCGACTCCTACCGCGACAAAGTGT
>JACCTF010000060.1 GCA_013812565.1 Pyrinomonadaceae bacterium
AGCGCAATCTCCGTGTGTCACTCCACCGGGTTTATCAATGAAAATACGGACTATTAAACTACGACCGTTTCTTGCGACTTCCACGTGGACAATCTCTAAATTGCGATCCACCGCAGCACCTGCCGCAATCTGACGCACCCTTTCTTCAAGCGAAGCCCCGCTCACCCTACTAACCCCCCTCGAGACCGCCCTGGCGCAAAAGAAAAAGTGGGCGCTGAACCCACTAGATACGGTCACTGCGCTTCGGGCAAGCTCAGGATTATACGGAAAGAGTTAAAGGTAGGCAAGCAGGTGACGCGTCTACACGCAGGGCGAAGATGAAGCCGCGCCGCTCTGGTCAGTTTACGGCACTATCTTATAATCAACGCAGCCATGATTTCTGTCTCCAAAGCTTAAATCAGCCGAGCTTAGCCTTGACAATCTCGCTTACGATCCGGTTATCGGCAGAGCGCCCGGTGAGTTGCGCTTGCGCGGCCTTCATCACACGCCCCATGTCGCGCTGCGATGAAGCACCCACCTCTTTGATGGCAGAGGTCACGGCTTGCTCAATCTCCTCGCGTGAGGCTGCCTGGGGCAGATACTCTTCAAGTATGACTACTTCCGCATGCTCTTTATCCGCCAACTCTTGACGCCCTCCTTTCTCATACTGCTCGACCGAATCGTGGCGCTGTTTAACAAGCGAGCGAAGCGTTTGCAACACTTCTTCATCCATTAACTCGCTGCCCTTCTCAATCTCGCGATTCATCAACGCCGCTTTGACCATGCGTAGAGTAGAAGTGCGTAGCGCGTCGCGCGCCTTCATCGCCGTCGTCAAGTCAGATGTGATGCGCTGCTTCAAACTCATGACCCGATCCCTTCCTTTCAAGCAGATGATCGTTTGAACGTGCCAGGTAAGCTTGGAGAAAGCGGCTCGTATGCGACGTTCCGACGTTTGCCACTTCTTCGGGCGTCCCTCGCGCCACTATGTACCCTCCGGCGTCGCCGCCTTCCGGACCAAGATCGATGATGTAGTCAGCAGTTTTGATAACGTCAAGGTTATGCTCGATCACCAGAAGCGATCCGCCTGCTTCAATCAAGCGGCGAAAGGCGGCCAGCAATTTGTTGATGTCATCGAAGTGAAGCCCGGTGGTGGGTTCGTCGAAGATATAGAGGGCGCGTGCGCCAGTGCGTTTTGTAAGATGTGCGGCCAGCTTAATGCGTTGCGCTTCACCGCCGGAGAGCGTTGTTGCCGACTGACCGAGACGCAAGTAGCCGAGGCCGACCTCATCAAGTAGGCGCAAACGATTATTGATCTTCGCCGTGTCGCGAAAGAACGAAAGCGCTTCGTGAACCGTCATGTTGAGCACATCGTAGATGTTCTTGCCGCGAAAGCGCACATCAAGAACTTGCGGCTTGAAGCGTGTGCCGTTGCATTCCTCGCAAATCAGTTCGACGTCGGCGAGAAACTGCATCTCGACCGTTACCGTGCCGCCGCCTTCGCACACATCGCAGCGCCCACCGGGAACGTTGAAGGAGAAGGAAGAAGCGTCAAACCCGCGCGCCTGCGCTTCGCGCGTGGCGGCGAAGACCTCACGAATCCCGTCATAGACTTTGATGTATGTCACCGGGTTCGAGCGCGGCGTGCGACCAATCGGCGATTGATCAACGAGAATAATGTCTTCGACATGCTGCTCGCCTTCGAGCTTTTGAAATGCGCCGACCGGTCCCTGCCATTCGCCGCGCTGTTTCTTTATTCCGGCATAGATTACGTCATGAATCAGCGTTGACTTGCCCGAGCCGCTAACCCCAGTAACGCACACAAGCATCTCTAGCGGCACGTCCACATCGATGTTCTTGAGATTGTGCTCGCTGGCCCCACGCACCGCGAGACGCTTTTGCTGCTTTGGAGTGCGACGCTGTTTCGGCTGGCGAATCTCAGCATCGCCGCGCAAATAACGCGCAGTCAGCGACGCCGAATCGCGCAGCAAGCCTTCGTAGTCACCTTCGTACATTACGCGTCCACCTAGTTCGCCGGCACCCGGACCAATGTCCAGGATGTGATCGGCGGCGCGCATCATCTCCGCATCATGTTCAACAACCAAAACAGTGTTTCCGATGTCGCGTAAGTTTTGCAGCAGGCGGATCAAACGCGCGCTATCGCGCGGGTGAAGACCGATGGACGGCTCATCCAAAACATAGAGCGCGCCGACGAGTGATGAGCCGAGGTTAGTCGCGAGTTGAATGCGTTGCGCTTCGCCGCCCGATAGCGTCGAAGCGAGACGATCAAGTTGAAGATAATCCAGACCGACATCAACGAGGAAACGAAGGCGTCGCCGTATTTCGAGCAGAAGTTTGTCAGCAATGGCGGTCTGTTCAGCGGAGAGTTCGAGTGTGTCGAAGAAATGAGCTGTTTCTTTGATCGAAAGCCCGCAAACCTGCGGCAAAGTCTTTCTGCCGACTTGAATGTCGCGAGCCTCTTGTCTGAGGCGATCCCCTCCGCACTCCGTGCACGTTGTATAGCCACGGTACTTCGACAGAAAGACCCGCACGTGAAGCTTGTACTTCTTCGTCTCCAACCACCGAAAGAATCCGCGCACGGCTTCCCATTTCCCTTTGCCTTCGATGATCGCGCGTTGCTGTGCATGCGAAAGTTCACCGAAAGGGACGTCCATCGGAATTCCTTCGCTTTGACAGAAGCGTTGCAACTCAATCCTGGCCCACTCGTACTGTGGCTTTGTCCACGGTTCAACCGCTCCTTCTTCTAAAGAAAGGCATGGGTTTGGGATAACCAAATCAACGTCGAGGCCGGTCATATTGCCGAAGCCCTGACAGGTCGGGCACGCACCGTAAGGATTGTTAAAGCTAAACAGGCGAGGCTCCGGCAGCGCATAAAGTGTTCCGTCGTACTTACACTCGAAGCGTTCGGAGAAACGCTGTGTACGCGGTTCCTGCCCGGCTGTTTCGATTACTGCGACGCCATGACCTTCGCGGAAACAGGTTTCGAGCGAGTCCACCAAGCGCTCGCGTATATCGGCGCGCGCGACAAGGCGATCTACCAGTACATAAACATCTTGGAAATCCGCACGCGCGTAATCTTCCGGCTGCTGCAAGTCGATTGTTTCGCCTTGATTATAGAGCCGCGTAAACCCGCGCTGCATCAAGCTCATGATGTGGGCTGTAATGGTGCGCGAGTTCAATGCTGCTGATTCTTTCACCAAACGCTTTGAACGGCCCTTGATCTTCTTCGGAGATGCGCCGTTCGTCTCCTCGTGCATCCCTGCTTTAGCAGGAAAGAGAACGTAGAAGCGCGTTCCTTCTTCAAGCGTGCCAAGCACTTCATCGGCCGCCGATTCTGGCGAGTCACTGTGAACTTCGCGGCCGCAGACGCGGCAGAAGGTTGTGCCGACGCGCGCGTACAGAAGACGCAGGTAATCGTAGATCTCGGTTTGTGTGCCGACGGTTGAACGCGGGTTGCGTGTCGAGTTTTTCTGACGAATCGCGATGGCCGGTGCAATGCCGCGTATCTCGTCAACGTCCGGCTTGTCCATTCGCTCCAAAAACTGACGGGCGTAAGCGGAAAGGGATTCAACATAACGGCGTTGACCTTCGGCATAGAGAGTGTCGAAGGCGAGCGATGATTTGCCCGAACCACTTACACCAGTAACCACCGTCAAGCGTTCAATGGGTATGGAGAACGATATGTTCTTAAGATTATTAACGCGTGCTCCACGTACAACAATAGCTTCTTCTGTCATATCTCAAACGAGCGTTAAAACGCATAGTAAATTTTATCAAGCTACGGCAAAACACACATCATACCTTGATCTTTTTTATTAGCGAAGCCACGAGCAACTCGGACATACTTGTAAAAATAGTTTGCTTTGCGGATAGTGCAGATCGTGTACCAAACGTGGAGAGGAGACTGGCTGGAGAATCGGAACCGTTGCTTACCAACGCGCATCGTATCGAGCAAGGCCAGCGCGCCATGAGCCTTCACCGAGCACGGGGATCAAGCCATCAAAGGAGAGATGAGCATCGGGCGGGCGGCGCACGCGGTAAGTGCGACCGTTGGGCGAGCCGACGGAAATTGTAACGCTATCGCAAGTAATCCTGATGACAGTTGCATCGCGCCAATCTGTGCGACAACGCAGGATCAAGTGCGCACCGATTGGCAAAGTCGCGAGCGTCACAGCGTCTTCAGCACAGTGGATAAGTTGAGGGCCACCGGATGAGAACATCGTTGTTTCTGCTTCCGGTAGCCCCTGATAGTCCGCGCTCACTGATAAATACTTAAAGTTCCGAGGAATCTTCAAACGGAAGGTCAGGCTGACCTGGCGAGCGGCGCTTCGCACTGTATGTACGCAGCACCAGAGACAGAATTACAAAAGCCGCGCCGATCCAGAAGATCGACCAGAAGATAGATGGAATGCCCGTTGCCATCGCCATGTTCGCTGCGTCTGTTGGCATCGCAGGCGCAAGCGGTGATGAAAGAAAGAGCACAGTCTTCAAATCAAACAATGCATTCAAAACGCACTGCACGGCGAGAAAGCTGACAAGAAAACCGGCGGCACGCGGGCTGGCATACCGCGCGGCAGCGACTAGACTAAAGAAGATCGCGGCTCCCGCGACCATCGTAAAGAAGCTGAAAATTGAGCCGTGCATCAGCGGGCTGAAGAAACCGTATGCAATGGTCAACGTCAAAACGAGACCCGCAGAACCGATCAGCACCATCCGCGCGGCAAACGCGCGACGTATCAGCGCCAGCAGCAGGGCGCCGTAGGCCATCGCTCCCAAGTAGCCCGCGCTCGATACGAACAATTGCGAGAGAAGTCCGCCGCGCGTTGAATAAACTTCACCGCTTCCATTCATTGAAATGCTTAAGCTATGAACTTCATTGCCGGTTAGCATTGCGGCCAGCGCATGACCGCCTTCATGAATGAAAGTCACGAAGATGCGAAACGGGTAGGTCATGATTTCCGCGAAGGGAATGAACCACAGTGCAAGGCTGAACAATGTGGCAAGCAAAAGGGTGCGGACTTGCGGGCGCGCATCAGGAGCGATATTAATCTTCATCTTGAAATCTCCACTGTAAATGCTTAACTCTGTAACCGCGCTCATTGTACGATGAAGCAGGGAGGAAGAAAAGGATGAAGGATGAAGGATGAAGTGGAGAAACCGCTATTTTGTCCTATTCGTCCTTCAACTTTCGTTTGTACTCTCCCGATTTGCCGCCTGTTTTTTGTTCGAGGCGCACGTCTGTGATAGTCATCCCTTTGTCAACAGCTTTGCACATGTCATAGACGGTGAGCGCGGCGACGGAGACAGCCGTGAGCGCCTCCATCTCAACGCCTGTCTGCGCCTCGGTCGCAACTGCTGCTTCAAGGTAAACGCCGGTGTTCTCAACTTCTGCGCGGATGTCGATGTGGGTAAGCGGCAGCGGATGACACAGGGGGATAAGCTCTGCGGTGCGTTTGGCGGCCATGATGCCTGCTAGTCTAGCTGTTTCTAGCGGATCGCCTTTTGGCGTGCGATGTCCGCGCACAGCGGCCACTGTTTCCGGGTTCATCAAGACGCGCGCAGAAGCAATGGCGCGCCGCCCGGTGACGGACTTTCCGCTGGTATCAACCATCGCGACGCGACCTTGTTTATCGATGTGGGAAAGCTTTTTCATCGGGGCAGAGTAAAGCGCGAAATGCTGAAAGGTAGCAAGCGCTGGAAGGCTACTTCTTGTGAGTTTTGTTGAGCAAAGTTTTTACGCTAACCCGGCAGTCGCACCACATTCACCTTCGCACCTGCATCGAGCATCTTCACGTCTTCAGGAACGATGATCAATGCCGTAGTTTGGGCGAAGGCGACGAAATCCGATGAGCCGCCCCAGCGCCGGAGTGGTTCTGCAATGAGCCGCCCTTCTTCATCGGTACTGAGTCTGCCCGGAAGATAACTAATCCTTCCGGCTGACCCTTTAATGCCGTCCGAAAGTATGGCGCGCTCTTCGATCATCGTTGCATCGCTTGCGCCCTGCATTGTCAGCAGAGCCGTCCGCGCAAATAGATTGAAAGTGACCGCTGCGGAAACAGGGTTGCCGGGAAGCCCTAAGACAAGCGTGGATCCCGGTTGTGGAAGACGCGCAAACACTGTCGGCTTGCCCGGCCGCAAAGCGACGCGCTCGAAGATGATTTCCGCATCAAGCGCACGCAGAGCTGCTTTCGTAAAATCGTATGCGCCCACCGAGACGCCGCCCGACAAAACGAGCAGGTCAGCTTGTTCTGCCACTGCGGCGATCATCTCTTGCAACAACTTCGGATCATCCCCGGCAAGCGGCAAGCGCTCGGCCAGCGCGCCCGTGAGTTCGGCGTAGGCCGCAAGCGAATAGCTGTTCGAGTCGCGTATGTTGTCTGGGCCAGGTTGATTCTCGACGGCGACGAGTTCTGATCCGGTGGCGATTACCGCCACGCGCGGACGCTTTCGCACCTTTATCATTGCGTAACCAAATGAAGCGAGCACCGCGATCATCTGCGCCGTGATCCGTTCCCCGGTATCAAACACGGTCGCGCCCGCTTTGATCTCGCTCGCCTGTTTGGTGATGGATTGCTTGAGCGCAACGGTTTGGGTGATTTCCACGAGGATTCCGCTATCAAGTTCGCGCGTCACCTCAAGCCGCTGCACAGCATCTGCGCCCGCAGGCACCGGTGCGCCGGTCATGATTCGCACCGCTTCTCCTCTCTGGATCACTCCGGGCCAACCGCGCCCCGCCGCCGCTTCTCCCACGATGCGCAGACGTGCGGGCACTTCGCTTGTGTCCGTTGCTCGCACGGCATAGCCATCCATCTGCGCGCGGTCGAAAGGCGGCAGATCGGAATCTGCGACGATGGCTTCAGCAAGCACTCGCCCGATTGCATTTGCTAACGCAACCCGCTCAACAGGAAGCGGAGAAGTTTGCTCCTTAACGATGCGAATGGCTTCAGCGACAGAGATCATGATGAATTAGAAATTTTCGGTTTGAGATTGTGTGGTCGAGAAGCAAATTTTTAACTTCGCATTTCAAATTAAAAATGCGAAAGCGGCTGTCCTTCATTTTCATGAAAGACAACCGCTTCTATTTGAAGTGGCGGAGCCGACGGGACTCGAACCCGCGACCTCCGACGTGACAGGCCGGCGTTCTAACCAACTGAACTACGACTCCACTGCAAAACTTCGATTCTCAAAAGTGGGCGGCTCGGTGCGCTGCTCTCCGCTCAACTGGTAGGCACGGAGGGATTCGAACCCACAACCTCCGCCTTGTAAGGGCGGCCGTCTACCATTGACGTACGTGCCTGCCGCGACATGCCTTGCTTCGGCAATGTGCGAAAACATCTTTTGCGCTTCGCTCTACCTCTCGCGCAATTGTCAAACTCTTTGTGCTGCCCTCGCTTGAAAGAACCTGAAAGTCACCGTTCAATCGACATTTACAGTGAGCAGCGAAGCGACATCCTAAGAGATGGCCGAACGGCTGTCAAGCGACTCCGGATCAAAGTAGCCAAACGGGCAGCGATGGTACAGCCGATGATTGTTCGTGGGCGCAACCATCAAGCGACGAGTCCCGCTCGGCGGCCCGCGATGTTTCGCAATCTGCTGGACGTACCGTCGTCTGCTTCTCCCTAGCAGCTTCTTCTGCCGCCGCAGCATGTTGCTTCGCGATTGATTGTATCAGCACTGCGCCAACCTGTTCGTCAAGGTTTGCGATTACGGACATGAGTGATCTATCTCCTCAATACCTTTTGCTCTACGTGCGGTCGCGGAGCTATATTTACCGACAAGATGAAAGAACTACGCGAGTTTAAACCTGCCCTGAAAAGGTCGGCAAGTATGCGTTGCATGCTGCCCGAAGCCTGCATCATCGCGCTCACCGCCCTGATGATCTTTCTTTTCATTCCTTTTGGTGATGCGTTTGATGCGCTTCACCCGGTCGGCCATGCGCAGCAAGCCGCCGTCTCGGCTATGTATCAGCAACGACCGCGCCGCGTCGGTGCGCCGCAAGGCGACGTCCCGGCGCGCGAGCAGCCCGCTCCTCCTGCGGCTCCGGCGTCGGCCCCCTTGGGCGAAGAAGTGGACGATGGCGATGTAGTGCGCTTTGACACGCAGCTTGTCACCGTTCCGCTGGTTGTGACAAACCGCGAGGGGCGGCCCGTCCCAAGTTTGCGGGCAGAGAACTTCGCCATCTTTGAAGACAGTCGTCCGCAGCGCGTCGCCAACTTTGCCGCTACCGAAACTCCGTTTGAAGTTGCGTTGCTGCTCGACACTTCGGGTTCGACGCGCACCGAGGTGGCTTTGATCCGCCGCGCGGCAAACGCCTTTATCGACGCTTTGCGTCCGGGCGACCGCGTGGCCGTGGTTGCTTTCAGCAGCAGTCAGGAAACTGAGGGGCAGTTGGCAACCGTGGAGGTGAAGACTCCGCTGACGAGTGACCGCGCTGCGCTACGCACTGCCGTGGAAAACATCAGCTCAAGCAACGGAACGCCGTTTTATAACGCACTGGAGCGAGTTGCCACAGAAGTCTTTCGCGAACCGCCCCCCGCGGAGGTGCGCGGCCGGCGCGCTTTGGTAGCCTTAACTGATGGCGTTGATTCCACGAGCGACGCGGATTATGCAGACGCGCGCGCGCGCCTGCTGCAAGCAGGTGTGCTCTGTTATTTTGTGCAAGTCAACACAGAAGATTATGTTGAAGACCGCTTGATGAAGAGCTGTGCGGAAGACGGCACGATGCATTTATCGCGCATGCAACTTCAACGTTACCGTCGTCTCTTTGCATCGCGCGCCGATGCTTCCGAGTACCTCAACTTCTGTCGGATCGGGCAGTTAGAGCGGATGCAGATCAGCCGCGCGCTCTACAATTTGGCCCGCCGCGAAATGAACGAACTAGCCAGAGCTTCGGGCGGCAAAACTTTCGTCGCCACAGACGTTCGCGACGCCCGCGCCGCCTTTGCGCAGGTCGCCGCCGAGATCGGCACGCAGTACAGCCTCGGTTATTACCCAACTGACAAGACGCGTGACGGACGCTTTCGTCCTATTCGCGTTGAGGTACGCAACCTTCCCGGCGCACAGGTGCGCGCCCGCGAAGGTCGTTATGCTCCCAAAGGTTAAGCGGCAAAGTTGAACGAACGATAAAGTTCTTTTCCACAAGATACGAAAATGGTTTTGGAGACTGCATCAATCGCACACGCCTTGTCGCAAGCTTCCAGCAGTGATAGCGATTCGGACGAAAGAAATTTGTGGTTATAAATCACGATCACGCTTTTGATCGCGTCACGCTTATCGTCCTTGACAGCCTCGGCATAGGCGCGATGCCGGATGCTGCCGAATGGGGCGACGCAGGCGCGAACACGCTGGGCCACATTCTTGAGTCGCGCCATGTTCACCTGCCGAACCTGCAACGTTTCGGCCTCGGCAACATTCTTCACTCGCGTGGTTTACCGCCAGCACAAGAGCCGCATGCCTCATTTGGGCGTTGTGCTCTGCGCTCCAACGGCAAAGACACCACGACCGGTCACTGGGAGATCGCCGGAATTATTTTAGAGCGCGCGTTCCCAACTTACCCAAACGGTTTTCCACCGGAAATCATCGAGCGCTTTGTTCGTGAAACCGATGTGCCCGGCGTGCTCGGTAACCGAGCGGCCTCCGGTACTGAGATCATCCAGGAACTCGGCGCAGAGCACATCCGAACAAACAAGCCGATTGTTTACACCTCTGCCGATTCAGTGTTTCAAATTGCCGCGCACGAAGATGTAATTCCTATCCCAAAACTTTACGAACTATGTCAAACGGCGCGCCGAATCCTGTGCGGGCGTCATGAAGTGGGCCGCGTCATCGCCCGACCGTTTGAAGGCGAGGTGAACCGGTTCCGCCGCACCGAGCGTCGTCTCGACTACGCTGTTCCGCCGCCCCGCGAAAATCTTCTAGCGACCTTAGCTGAAAACGATCTTGAGACGATCTGCATCGGCAAAGTCGCCTCCGTCTATGATCACCAGGGAGTGACACAGAATCTTCCGGCGAAGAACAATGAACAAGTAACGGATCAAATTTTAAGCGCGCTCAGACACAACACGTGCGGGCTGATCTTCGCCAACCTCGTTGATTTCGATATGCTCTACGGTCATCGCCGCGACGTGGAAGGCTATGCCCGCGCCCTCGAACACTTCGACCTGCGCTTGCCTGAGATCGAAGCGGCTTTACCGTCACGCGAACTGCTCATCATCACCGCCGACCACGGCAACGACCCGACCTTTCACGGAACAGACCACACACGCGAATACACACCGCTCCTCGTATATGGCAAACAAGCACAACGCGGCGCGAGTCTCGGCACACGCTCATCCCTCGCCGACATCGGACAAACCGTCGCTCACAACTTCAACCTTCGACTGGTCGCAGGCCAAAGCTTCTTAAAAGCAGTGACAAGTAAACAGTGACAAGTGACAAGCAAGAAAAGAGTTTTACCTTGTCACCCGTCACTGCTTTTAAGAATTGCGATGTAGGGAAGGTTGCGGTAGCGTTCGGCGAAGTCGAGGCCGTAGCCGACGACGAAGGCATCTGGGATTTTGAAGCCGAGGTAGTCAATCGGCACTTCGCGTTCGCGTCGTTCGTACTTGTCGAGCATCGCCGCAAGCTTTACGTTGGCTGCGCCGCGGGCGCGCAGAGTAGCGAGCAGGTAAGAAAGCGTAATTCCTGTGTCAACGATGTCTTCGACAACTAGGATGTCACGTCCTTCGACCGCTACGTCTAAATCTTTGACGAGGCGCACCTCGCCTGATGTGCGTGTAGCTGAACCGTAGCTGGAGATGGCGATGAATTCGAGGCTTAAAGGGATGTCAATTGAGCGCATCAGATCACTGACAAAGATGCATGCGCCTTTGAGCACGCCGACTAGCAATGGATTTTTTCCCGCATAGTCGCGGGCAATCTCGCTGCCCAGTTCGCTGATGCGCGCCTGAATCTGCTCGGCGGAAAAGAGCGGCTCAAGCTGAGGGTTGGTAAACTCAGAAGCCCCGGATTCAATGTGCGCTGAGGAAGTAGCCATAACAATCTCCATTTTTGTCGCGGCACGAAGTTGAGGTCAAGCAAGATCAGCAAGGGGGAAGTTTGCGCGTGTGACTTGCCGTGCGACATACTAAGCGAGCTGTTCTTTAGTAATCAATCTTTGCAATACCAAAAGTTACAAAGGATCAAGTAGTGAAGCATTCAATAAGACATGCGTGCTGTATGGCTCTCCTCGGGGTGCTGCTATTACCGGCACCCGGCGCACGCGCGCAAGCAGAGCAGCGCGGGCGATCTGATGGTCTAATCGCTCCCTCTCCGTCCACTCCGCCCGCGGCCCGACGCGCGACGCAAAGCCAGGTCGATGGAAGCATACCTGATGATCCGGCCCTCACTGCGATTGTTGCTCCATACAGCGCGAAGGTGCGCGAGCTTGATACTGTAATCGGCCAACTCGAAGTAGAGTTAAAAAAGAGCGGCATCGGCGGCGGTTCGCTCGGCAACTTTGTCGCCGATGCGATACGGGCGCGAGCAGAGAAGCTTCTCGGCAAACCCGTCATCTTCGCCGCGACCAATAGCGGAGGTCTACGAAAGAACACTATCGCGCCCGGCCCTCTGCGCGTCCGCGACATCTATGAACTTCTACCATTTGAAAATTCGCTTGTCGCGGTTGATTTAACCGGTGAGCAACTGCTTCGTTTCGTGCAAGTGCTCCTTGCCAAGCGCGACGCGCAATCCGGCGCACTGCTCGCTTACCGCACAAACGCCGAAGGTAAAAACGAACTTCACACGGTGACGCTCGGCCAACAACAAGCGATCCTTCCAAACGCCACTTACACCATCGTGACGATTGACTATCTCGTCAAACGCGGCGGCGATTACGCGGTGCTGGAGGAAGCGACAAACGTTCGCGTGCTTGGACAAACGATCCGCGATGCGGTGCTTGACTACGTGCGGGCGGAGACAGCCGCCGCGCGAACAATCAACACAACGCTCGACGGACGATTTCACCTGCAAGAAGCAGCCTCGGCTTCACCGGAGAACACACGGCCTCAATGATTACGCGACGCAAATTCCTGAACGCATCTACGCTCGGCGGCGCGGGGCTGGCGCTTGGTGGACACAAAGCTTTGCTTCACGCTGAAGCAAAAGTTTCGACACCGATTAGATCACCTGAACTTAATGTGCCACTACTTGAGCCGCGCGCGGGCGAGACGCTCGTCACCATTCTTCATACCAACGATACGCATTCGCAGATCGACCCGCTTCCGGCAAATGATCCTTATGCCGGTCGCGGCGGCGTGGCGCGGCGGGCAACGCTTGTCAAACGGGTGCGCGCCGCCAACCCGTACACCTTGCTCGTTGATGCGGGCGACGTGTTTCAAGGCACCCCTTACTTCAACCTCTACCGCGGCGAAGTTGAATACCGCGCGATGTCCGGCATCGGCTACGACGTGGTGACGCTCGGCAACCACGACTTTGACAACGGAGTTGAAGCGCTTGCGGCGGCAATGAAGTTTGCTCGCTTTGATTTCGTCTCTGCGAACTACGACGTGCGGGGTACTGTGATTGAACCGCGTGTGAAACCTTATGTCGTGCGCGAGATCGGCGGTGTGCGCGTCGGCATCTTCGGATTGGGGATCATGTTGGCAGGACTGAATCCGCCGAACACTTTCAAAGGGATTCGGTATCTTGATCCCGTTTCAGCAGCGCGTGATTCGGTGCGGCTGTTGCGCGAGCGTGAAAAATGTTCAATGGTTGTGTGTCTGTCGCACCTTGGTTACTACCCGGAACCAAAAGCGAACGACGTAGGCGATTCACAAGTTGCCGCGCAAGTGAACGGCATAGACTTCATTGCGAGCGGTCACACGCATACTTTTATGGAGCAACCCGCACTGGTCCGGCAACCTTCGGGTAGAGAAACGGTGATCTTCCAAGTTGGAAAAAGCGGCATCTATCTTGGCCGCGTGGATTTCACGGTACGTGACCAGCGAGTAACGGCGGTCGCCGGACGGCTTCTCGATTTACGGGATGGCTCACTGGCATAAAACAGATGTCGGATGTTAGATGTCAGTTCTTGCTTCTGACTAACATTCGACATCTAACATCTCCATACCATATGTCAAACGATCCACAGACACGTGAGCGCGTGCGTGCGCTTGTTCGCGAAGTGCTGCAAACGGCTCTTCCTATGGAAGACGATGCTAGCCAGGCGGCAGCCTCCACTGGCCCAGTGACGAACGCCCAACCTCAACAAAGCACTTTAACACCAGCGCGCATTGCACCTTCGGATGCAGTGGCCCCGGTGGTAGACACGCAGCAGGAATCACCAGTGGCGCGCGATGAATCAGCGAAGAAGGTGATTACCGAAACTGATATGCGCGGCTTGGAAGCGGGCGCGCGTTTGCGCATTGCCGAGGATGCACGCCTCACGCCGCTTGCCGCCGACATTGTGCGTGAGAAGGGAATTGAACTCGTCCGCCGCACGCCCCGTCGCGGTTCGCAGAAAACTAAATTAATCGCCGTCGGCGCGGATCACGGAGGCTTCCTGATGAAAGAGGAACTGCGCGGCTTTCTCGGCGAACTGGGTCACCATGTCCGCGACTTCGGCACATACTCCACCGACGCCGTTGACTACCCGGACTTCGCCCATCAAGTGGCGCGCGCTGTCGCTGACACAGAGGTTGATGTTGGGATCATCATTGACGGCGCTGGGGTCGGCTCTTGCATCACCGCCAACAAGGTGCCGGGCGTGCGCGCCGCGGCCTGCTATTCAATCGATGTCGCACGCAACTCGCGCGAGCACAATGATGCCAACGTTCTCACGCTCGGAAGCAAAACTATCACCGCGCAAGAGATGCGCGAGATTGTTCGTGCTTGGCTTGCGACGGAGATCAGCGAGGAACGTCACCGCAAGCGTGTCACTAAGATGACGGCCATCGAGCGTCAGTACACACGTTAAGCGTTCCATGGAAGATCAAATTATCAACGTGCTGTTACGCTCAACGCAGCTAGCGTCAATGTGCGTTCTTCTGTTGAGCGGTGCCGGCTATTTCGCGAGCGCGCATAAGTATCTCGAACTCACCACTCACTTTAAGCTTCAGTATCTGATCGGATCAGTCGGTTGCTTGTTGGTCTTTATCTTCTTCGGATCATGGCCGTGGGCTGTATGTATGTTGATCGGGTGCTTTATTAATCTTTCGGCGCTGGTGCCGTTCTACATATCAAGTTCACGAATACGGACTGGCGCAACCCGTGCAAACTTCAGGGTGCTACTATCAAACGTTAACTCCTTGAGCACCCACTACCAAGCTTTGATTGATCTTGTTAATGAAGAAACTCCTGATGTTCTGATCGCACAGGAAGTTAATAATCTGTGGTTAAGTGAGTTGAAGGTTGTGGGCAATCTGCTGCCACACAGCGTTACCGTACCGCGAGAGCGCGGTGCCGGGATCGCCTTGTACAGCCGCATCCCTTTGCAACAATCCGAGGTTGTTGATCCGGAGAGAACTGGTCGTCCAAGCATTCTCGCTCAACTGTGCGTTGATGAAAGAACCATCTCTCTACTTGCCATTCATCCGCATGCGCCGGTACGCAGAGACCATTTCGAGTATCGAAACCGGCTGCTCTGTGCGGCCTCATCACTCGCGCGAAGGATGAGCGCACCTAAAATTGTAATCGGCGACTTCAACTGTTCAATGTGGTCGCCTTACTTCTCAAATTTTGTTCGGAAGGCAGGGCTTGTTGACGCGAGAAAAGGCTTTGGCGTGCTGCCGACGTGGCCCACACAGATGCTGCTGAAGCCTTTGCTGATGATCCCAATAGATCATTGTCTGGTAAGCCCTGACATCAAAGTTGTTAGTATTAGAACAGGTAGAAACATCGGCTCGGATCATCTACCTCTGATCGTTGAGCTTGCAATACCGAAATCTTGAACAAACCGTCGCGAACTCTGCGGCGTATCATTGAATGATGGATCAACAGGGATGCTTTCTATGTCAGCTTTACATAACGGCAATCTCCAGGAACTCGTCGAGCAGATCACGGATGTGATCGTCGCACGCCTGAACGGCGACACAACAGAGCAGACGCGGCTGTGCGGCTGCGCGTCGGAGTGCTTTCATCGGTGCCCGGAGCGGATGCAGCGAGTGGTAGATGCGGGGGCGGCGCGCATCGGTCTGGTGCTTGGCGAAACCGCATCGGCACGCGACTGGGCCAGCCTGATTGATCACACGCTGCTCAAGCCGGAGGCGACGGAAGATGACATCCGGCGTTTGTGCGCGGAAGCCGCCGAGTACCTCTTTGCGTCCGTGTGCGTCAACCCGACGTGGGTGCGCGCTGCGGCGTGTCACCTGCGAGGCGCAAACATTCCCGTCTGCACCGTGATCGGTTTTCCGCTCGGCGCAACGCTCGCGGACGTGAAGGCATATGAAACCAGACGCGCAATCTCGCATGGAGCGCGCGAGGTGGACATGGTGATTAACATCGGCGCGCTTAAGAGCGGCGACGATTGTCTGGTTGAATACGACATCCGCCAGGTTGTCGAAGCGGCGCATGAGTTTGAGGTGCTGTGTAAGGTGATCATTGAAGCGGCGCTCTTGACGGATGAAGAGAAGGTGCGCGCGTGCGTGGCGGCGAAACGCGCGGGCGCAGATTTCGTAAAGACCTCAACCGGATTTGCGAAAGGCGGCGCGACTGTGGCCGATGTCCAGTTGATGCGACAAACAGTGGGCGTGGGATTGGGCGTTAAGGCAGCAGGCGGAGTTCGCGGATTAGAGGAAGCTCGCTCGATGATCGAGGCAGGCGCAACGCGCATCGGCGCGAGCGTCGGCGTGAAGATCGCGCAGGAAGCCTCGGGCGTAAAAACCGTCACGGCGGCGAGCGCGTATTGAAGCCTAACAACTTGAAAGTGACAAGTGAACAGTGATAAGTGACAAGCAAGAGTATGTTAATGCGACATGCTCATTGCTTTGGCGGAAGAGATACGATGGTCGTGCACCAAGTCTTTGACACTGCATTTTCACACATTGCTTCGTCCAACTTGTCACTCTTTACTTGTTACTTGTCACTTCTCAGCGAAGACCTTGACAACTCTCCCCACAACGCATTCAAATAGCCCGCACTCCTAACTGCACGGTAGACTCGAATCGCTTCCACTACGGGAAACTTGCCCCGGATGATATGCGACCTCGGATGCGCTCG
>JACCTF010000062.1 GCA_013812565.1 Pyrinomonadaceae bacterium
TACGGCAAACCGTAACGCAGCACCTTCAGCCCCAACTCTTGGACAAGTCGCAGATCATCGCGCCAGTATTCGTAATGCCCGCATTCTTTTAATTGATCGCGGCGGAGCCGACCCTGCCTGATCGTGGGATATGAACACTCGATGCCGGTGGCGAACATAAAGTTTCCCGGAAAGCCATCGGGCAGACCGCTGCCGTCAGAGCCACCGGCTCCGCCATGTTGATCACCAGCGTAGTTGCTATCACCGCGTTCGCGCTTCACGATGTCGAGAAAACCTTTACTGTTTTTTGCCATGTGTGATTCGCCAAATTTCAGATTTCAAATTATTGATTTGAGATCGCAAACCAAATTTCTTCTCATTGCGATTGCTCTAAAAACCGATCAGCAGTACGCAGAGCCAGCGCCATGATGGTGAGCGCCGGGTTACAGCTTAGAGCGCTCGGGAAAACGGAGTTGTCTGCGATGTAGAGATTAGGCACGTCGAAGGCGCGCCCTTCGGAATTCACTACCGCGCTGTCAGCGTCTGTTCCCATGCGGCAGGTGCCGATGATGTGCGCATTGCGCGGGTACACCCAAATGTCTTGTGCGCCCGCTTCAATCCAAATCTCGCGCATCAATCTTTCGGCATGAACCGTCAGCCGACGCTCGTTCTCGCCGTTCGTAAAAAAAATACGCGGCTTCGGCAACCCGCGCCCGTCGAGTTCATCAGATAGCTCCATGCGGTTGTGCGAATAAGGCAGACACTCGCCGAGGATGTTGATCCCGGCCGTGTGGTTGTAGCCGTGCATGTGCCCCTTCAACTCTTCGCCCCACAGCCCGCGACCGCGCGCAGCTTGCGAAGCATACGTGACCGGCATCACGCCGATTGATTGCAACAGGTAGCCGCCAGCGAAATCAGCATCCTCTGGACGATGCGTGTCTTCAGAGATCAGTCCTCCGGGAATGCCCTTGTAGGGTCGCACATCTTCCTCGAACTGTCCCCACAGTTGCACCCCGGTGTGGGCCATGAAGTTGCAACCGACTTGACCGCTCGAATTGGCGAGGTTGTTTAAGAGCAGCAGCCGGGGCGTCTCGATTGCTCCGGCGCACAGGAAGACCGCGCGACACGGTTGACGCTCTTCAACTCCGTTGTGAATGTAGATGACTGCGGTAATCCGCCCGGCGTCATCAGTCTCAAAGCTTGTGACGAAACTCTCAGCTAGCAACTCAGCACCATGGTGCAGCGCGAGCGGCACAAAGGTGACATCCATGCTTGCTTTCGCGCCGGTCGTACACCCGGCTTGGCAGAAGCCGCGATTGGTGCAGGCTGCGCGCCAGCCGACGCCCGCTTGATAATATGAACCGGAGAGCGCGGCGTTGGCGGCGGGCGAAGTGCGTATGCCGAGCGTTGCACAACCCATCTGCATCAGTTGCGCCGCGCCATTCAACGGAAGCGGCGCGAGCGGGTAAGCACGTCGTCGCGCCGGTCCCCACGGATACGCGGACGGGCCGGAGATGCCTAAGAAACGTTCAAGCTCATCGTAGTAAGGTTCAAGGTCACTGTACTGCAGCGGCCAATCACAACCGACGCCGAACTCTGTGTAGAGACGCAGATCATCGGGTTGAACTCTCGGTGTGTAAGCCGTGTAGTGCAGAGTCGAGCCGCCGACGCCGGTGCCGGAATTGTTATTGCCGAATGCGACGGGGTCATCGCCCGCGCTCAAGCGTTCGTCGTTCCAGAAGAGCTTAGATTGCGAACGCTCATCGGTCGCGAAGTCACGAGCCGGAGACCACTGCTTTCCAGCTTCGAGCGCAACGACGCTCAATCCGGCTTGGGCCAGACGCGCCATGATGGGAGCGCCTCCGGCTCCGGTGCCGATGACCACGGCATCGACCGGTTCGCGCGATGAGAACACACGCGTTTGAAGCGGTTGGGGCTGCGAGTTCGGTGCAATACTCGGAGAACTTGATATAGTTGATGAGCTTGATGAAGCAGCGACGTGGTCGCTTCGCACGTCGTTGCTTTGAGAATCCGGCTCATCCTGATTCTCTTCACATCTTCGTGGCTCCCACGACTCAAGATGATTGAGCCGGATCGCGTGCCAGCCGTGAGCGTCGGCCATGCCCGCATAGCCGATCTCCTCTTGTGCCAGCGGATGGCTGTAATAAGCCTCAGTAACCTCTGCCAGCAGCTCCTCGAAGAAGCATGTGGCTGGCATCGTCTGCCACGTTTCTCCCGGAGGCTTGCCGAGCTTCACCGTGTAGAGAACTTCGTCTCTGTGCGCATCGCCTAGTTGGTGGAATGCGGCTTCGAACATCGCTTGCGCCGTTTCATCGAGGCCGCGCAATCCACGACGATAAGCTTCCTCATCAGAGGGCATTGAATCATAACGCCAGCCGTTGCCCGTCCCCTCGGCAAGCCGTTTGTCAATGCAGACTGCGACATCAATCGGGTGCTCGCGATCTGGTTGCGGAATAAGACGCGAACAAGCAGCCCGAAGCGTCGTGAACTCCTGTGCATCAAAGAAGCGTGGGGCATCATCTGCGTCATTCTCGTTCAGCCGAACTTGAAGCGCCTCACGCGTCGGGGTCGTGATCAAGTCGCTTTCAAGCAGAGCTTTGATTGTGTTCGATGGATAAATTTTTGAGGACATGATTAATTAAAGGATGAAGGATGAAGGCGGAAGGATGAAGTAAAAACATAAACCTTCTTTGTCTTATTCATCCTTCATCCTTCCGCCTTCATCCTTTCCAGAGTTACTTGCTGCTCATCATGCCTTCCTTGATCATTCCGGCCATGAGCGGCGAGCCGGGGCGTGGGTCGTAGGTTCCCACGTTGCCGTCGGATTCAAGCGTCACGGCGACGGCGCTGTACGGCGTGAGCGGGTTGTCGATCTTAAATTTTCCGACGTAGGTTTGACTGTTGCCTTTGCGTTTCAGGAGACCTGTGCTCAATGCATAAGGGATGTCGCGTGACTGCATTGCTAACTCCTCTTTGCCGAACGCCGGGCCATATTTCTGATCGCGCTCGGATGCGGTGGACATTCCCGGCCCGCCTTTGCGCCCGGCCGTCGAGAGCCAACCCTCCAACACGGTTCCCTCGGGCAGCGAGGTTCCGTCGGCGAGCATGACGGTGATCTCCACCGTCCCTTTATCAACATCGACTTCGGCATGGCCTGTCGCGCTTTGCAATCCGGCCTTCTCAGCCAGCGGATCGGCCATCATCTTCACGCGGCCTTTCATCCCTGACATCATCTTGCCGTTTGCATCTTTGTGCTGAGCAAATGACATGGTGCCTAAATTAGCGAAACTTGCGACGAGCGCGATTGCTGCCATCACACCAAGCAGTCCGGGCAGCCGGGGCGACCCGAGCCATAAAACCTGACAATTGAGGTTAGTAAACTTCATGATCTTTCCTTTCAGTTTCGTACTGTTATGACTTGTGCGGATGTACACGTTTAACTGCGCATCCGCGAATAAGAATTGGTTGGAAATATAGTGCCGCTTCGGTTGTATACGAATGTGAACAACTTTTAGCTGCTCGATAGTTTGCCGCCGGTAACTTCGACGAGACTGCCTGTGGCAAAGCTTGAATCCGTTGATGCCAGGAAGACATAAGCGGGAGCGAGTTCCTCAGGTTGTCCGGGGCGGCCGAGCGCGACCTCGTGGCCGAAGTTCTCGACCTCCTCAATCGGCATCGTCGCCGGGATGTTCGGCGTCCAGACCGGGCCGGGCACAACACAGTTCACACGTATGCCGCGCTCGCCGAGGTTTAACGCGAGCGACTTAGTGAAGGCGTGGATCGCGCCCTTGGTCGCGGTGTAATCGACGAGCATCGGATGACCGACGAGGCCGACGATGCTGCCGGTGTTGATGATCG
>JACCTF010000477.1 GCA_013812565.1 Pyrinomonadaceae bacterium
AAGAAATATTGTTAGCCACAACGCTTACACGCAAGTGGCGGCTGAGATGGGGATCGCCGCGCTTGTGCTCTACGTAATGTTTATACTTGTGCCGTTCAAGCGTCTACGCGAAATCGAACGCGAAACATACGCAGCACGACGCACCTCACAATTCTATTATCTTGCCGTTGCGCTCCAGGCGAGTCTAATTGGTTACATGGTAAGCAGTTTCTTTCTGTCAGTAGCTTATGGATGGCATGTTTACTACCTGGTAGGCTATGCTGTGTGCCTGCGCCGCTTGTACCAACCTCAGGTGAAGATCGCGCAGGGAAGTGTTGATGCACCTGACGTCAAGACTTCGCACAATTCTGAACAACCTAAAGTACCGGCTCGCGTTCGCCCCGCAATACTCCTCTCACACAACGAAAACCGTATATAGGTGACGCCGACATGACAGTTACGTCCATAGCAGAAGTGTTCTTTTGGTCCAGTGCAGTCGTGTTTTTCTACACTTATATAGGCTATCCGCTGCTGTTAGTTGTTATGGATCGTCTGCGCGCCCGCGCCGTCCAACGTGCGGATTACACACCAAGCGTCAGCGTTGTCATAACCGCTTACAATGAGGAGCGTGATCTTCAGGGCAAACTTGAAAACACTCTTGATCTGGAGTATTTGAAAGATAAACTTGAAATCATCGTCGCGTCTGATTGTTCAGCAGATCGCACAGATGAGATTACCCGATCTTTCGCGGCGCGAGGCGTGCGCCTGCATCGTCAAACAGAACGTCTAGGTAAAACGGCGGCGCAAAATGCGGCGGTCGAGAAAGCGCACGGCGAGATCATTCTATTTTCCGATGCGACGACTCTCTACCAACCGGACGTGCTCCGGGTGATGATGCCAAACTTCGCCGATCCAACCGTTGGATGTGTGGCGGGCCGACTCATCTATGTTGACCCGGCGCAGTCCAGTGTTGGACATGGCGCTCGCTCTTACTGGGGCTACGAAGTTTTTTTGAAAGAACGCGAAAGCCGTATCTCTTCCTTAATCGGCGTATCGGGTTGCCTTTATGCGGTGCGTCGCTCGGCATATGTAGTGTTGTACAACGAAGCTTGCAGCGATTTTTTAATTGCAACCAAGATGGTTGAACAAGGTTTGCGCGCCATCTACGAACACGACGCGGTGTGCACGGAAGAGACGAACCAGCGTGGAGATAGGGAACTGCGTATGCGTGTGCGCGTCATCACCCAAACCTTTACAGATTTGTGGCGGAACCGGCAGATGATGAACCCGCTACGATCAGGCTTCTATGCAGTGCAACTCATCTCACACAAGTTGCTGCGCTATCTTGTACCGATCGTTTTAATCGCGTGCTTTGGGGCATCGCTTCTGCTTGCAACGCACTCAATCTTCTATGCGACTGTTCTAACCGCGCAAATCCTTTTTTACACCGTAGCTTTAATTTCGTGGCGACTTGAGCGCTCTGGAGTACGCAACCGCCTGCTCGCGTTGCCACAGTATTTCGTGCTTGCCAACCTCGCGGCGCTTATTGCCATCTACAAATTCCTGCGTGGCGAACGATATGCGCGCTGGGAACCAATCCGCTAATTAGTGTTTTCCCTGGGGAAAGATCATTGCTGCAGATTCGCGCAGAGGAATTACACGAGATGAAGGTTGATGAAGACATTAGCTTTGCGAAATTGAAAATGCTGTGGTTCGTCAACCTTGATTACAAAGCGGGAATGCATCATGGGGGAAACCTAAGATTTTTTAACTACGCAAAAGAACTGGCATCCAGAGGACACGATGTTTATTTCGTCGTTCATAGGAAGAAGGTTGATGATGTCGTTGCAAGAAAGAAATGCCTGGATGATTTAAAACAACAGGGGACGATCACTGATTACTTTGAAATTGATTATGAATATCCGAGACCAAGGGGGAAGCTAAGTCATATAGTTACTTATCCAATGTTGGCTAACCATCTATTGCGGAAGTATCAAGTATCAACAATATCTACACTCAAGGACATTATCGCCGACAAGCAAATCAATTTCTGTCTTTTTAGCGACCGTCATCTGTTATTCGTTCTTCCTGCAATCAACCAGGATGTGAGGACAGTGATCGACTGGGTAGATTGCTACGTGCTCTACCACATTCGGCAAATCGCTGTTTCTTTGAAGAAACGTCAGCTAACCGGACTTCCAAAGTCCGTGCGGTACTTAATCGATGCGTTCGCTCAAGAGAGCTATTACGGCAAACGTTGTGCGATGAACCTTGTCGTCTCACCCGTTGATAAGCAATATCTTGACGTAATCAATCGGGTGACTGACCGAAACAGCGTGTTACTAAATGGGGTGGAAGTTAAAAACCCTAGAGATGGCGCGGATAAGATAAAAAATAGAATTATCTTTACAGGAAACATGAACTTTCCGCCCAACCATGAGGCGGCAATATGGTTCATCGATCATGTGTTACCGTTAATACTCAAACGCAAAAGCGACGTCAAGTTTGTCGTCGCCGGTGCGAACCCGCTGGAAGATCTGCTGGGCAGAAGAAACAGTAATATCGAAGTCGCCGGGTATGTGGAGGGTATGGGACAGGAGATTGCCAAGAGCGAACTATATGTCGCGCCTCTCGTCTCCGGGGGTGGATTTAAGAACAAGGTTGTTGAAGCAATCGCGAACGGAACGTTTGTGGTCGCGACGAGCATGGCCGTAGAGTTTCTAGGGCCGGACGTCCAAAAACAACTGTTGGTTGCAGATGCGCCGGAAGCTATGGCTCAACATGTTCTTGCTTTCTTAGATAACCCTCAAGAGTTTGAGACGCGATTAGAAACACTGAAGAACCTGTTCAGCAATGAGTTTACATGGGCGAACAGAACGAACGAGTTGATAAGTATCGCCCGTGGGACCCCTGCCTACGACGTCCAAGATGCCCTCATCTTGAAAACGTCTGTGAGGCATTGATACCTATCAACCAGAAGCAACGGCGTGGCGCCTCTTAAACATGAATCCAGAACATCTGCGTCCATCCAGAAATTCGGATAAAGGTTTACATAGTAGAATCTTTATACTTTAAGCCCTTTATACTTTTAGCAATGCGACTAGACGTCATCCTGCCAACTTACAATCGTCACAGGCTGCTCGAGAAAGCGTTGAACAGCTTGCTTGCGGCCGAAGTCCCGCGAGGTTTGGACGTTCGTGTATCTGTTATCGACAATAATTCCAAAGACAACACAAGGCAGGTTGTTGAAGCTAAGTTTAAGGATTTTGGCGGCCGCCTCAATTATATATTCGAAGGTCGGCAGGGGAAATCCCAAGCCCTTAACACCGGAATTGAGTCGACGAACGGTGATCTGGTCGGGATGATTGATGATGACGAAGAGATCGACCGCGGCTGGTACCGACGCATACAGTCAGCCTTTACCGAGAACAACACCGACTTCATCGGCGGTCCATACTTGCCCCGGTGGAGCGTTGAGCCTCCCCGGTGGTTGCCCAGGGATTACCCGGCTGTTATCGGCTGGATTGATGGCGGTGATAAGGTGCAGGTCTTCGGCAAGGATTACCCAGGAATGTTGATGGGCGGCAACGCCGTTCTCACGCGCGCGATCCTCGAAAAAGTTGGGCCATACTCCACCGCGCTCGGCCCGGTGGGCGACCGCTTCTTGGCGGGCGAAGATGATGACATGTACCGCCGTTTGCTAGCCGTCGGCGCACACGGCCTCTACCTTCCGGACTTAATTATCTACCATCATATTCCGCCCGAAAGGTTGACTAAAAGTTACTACCGGCACTGGTGCTTCTGGTGCGGCGTGTCGCTCGGTTTGATTGATCGGGAACGCCCCCAGCAGGTGGTCTATCTTGCCGGGGTGCCGCGCTATCTTTACGGACGCGCGGCACGCGGGCTGCTCGGGGCGATGAAGCAACTCCTCAGTAAAGATGAAGACCCGGCGAAAAGTTTTTCTAACGAACTTGCTGTTTGGGACCTTGCAGGATTTTTCTACGGCAAACATATTTACAAATCTGCTGGTTGACCTACAACGATCAACCCTGCGCCGTTGATCGTTTGGTAAAGAATTTATGGATAATCAAGTCGACATTTCAGTTGTCATCTGCACATACAATCGGTGCGACATGCTGCCTGAGGCGCTCGAAAGCGTGCTGGCACAGGAGACCGAAGGGGTGCGCTATGAATTTATCCTCGTTGACAATAACTCTCAGGACCGCACGCACCAGGTGGTCGAATCTTTTATCGGCCGTAGTCCAGTTCAGATACGTTATCTCTTCGAGGGCAGACAGGGACTGTCGCATGCACGCAACGCCGCGATCATGAGCGCGAGTGCGCCGATCATCGCGTTCACGGACGATGATGTGCGCGTCGCAGGCGACTGGGTGAAGCGAATCAAGCAAGCGTTCGATGAACATCCAGAGGTGGACTTTGTCGGCGGCAAGGTGCTTCCGCGCTGGGAGAGCGAGCCGCCAGCGTGGCTGACGCGCGAGCACTGGTCGCCGCTGGCGCTAGTGGATTACGGAGAGAAGCCGTTTTACGTGAATCAAGAGAAGCCAATCTGCCTAGTCGGGGCGAACCTCTCCTTCCGTCGTGAAGTGTTCGAGCGAGTTGGATTGTTCGCAGCCGATCTTCAACGGGTTAAAGATGGTGTTGGCTCAATTGAGGATCACGAGCTGGAGATGCGGCTGTGGCGTGCCGGACGGCAAGGGATGTATGTACCCAATATCGTCGTTACAGCAGAAGTACAGACGGAACGTTTAACGAAGCAGTATCACCGTAGATGGCACACGGGGCACGGAGGCTACTACGCGATAATGCGTGAGGAACAGTTCGAGCAATCTTCCGAGCGATTATTCGACGTGCCTATTCATCTGTACAGAGCAATGGCGACAGACGCTGTCCAATGGCTCAAGCACATGCTTTGCGGCAAGCATGAAGCGGCCTTTCTGAACGAACTACAACTTCGATTTTCCGGCAGCTTCATCAGGCAGCGCCGCAGAGATTTTCTTGCCGCCGGAGGACGTCGCACCGCGCATGAAATCGCGACGTTTGCGCACCGGTTTGTAATGCGGAAAAAGCCAACACCTTTCTTCGAAGGAAGAGGTTGAGATAGCCACGCAATTCCATGACGATTCATATCTATAGTCAAATCCATTTAGTCCATTACAAAAAGGGTTTCCGTAAGAAATGAGTGTCGACAGTTCATTCAATCAAATCAGTGATGCTGCGGCGCGTCGGACGCACCCGCGCCGCGTGAAAGTTATTCGTGCCCCATCCTTCTCTGTGTTTGATCTGCTGCGTGGTTTAGTCGGCCTTTTGCAATACAAAGACCTGCTCTACACACTCAGCGTGCATCGCGTTAAAGTTCGGTACAAGCAATCGGTACTCGGCTTTGCATGGGCGATTTTGCAGCCGCTGTCACTGATGCTGATCTACACTGTCATCTTCTCGTTGATTGCGAGGATGCCGAGCGACGGAACGCCGTATGCCGTGTTCGCTTACACCGCGCTGCTGCCTTGGACCTATTTTTCAACCGCGCTGACAAACGCAACGAGTGGACTTGTCAGCCACAGCAATCTTATTACGAAGGTCTACTTCCCGCGTGAGATTTTGCCTCTCACATATGTGATCGCGGCGCTCTTTGATCTGGTCGTAGCATCGAGCGTACTAATCGGCCTGCTTCTTTACTACCGTGTACCCCTCACACTAAATGCTCTCTACGCTGTTCCCGTTATTTTAGTGCTGACGCTCTTTGTGACGGCAATGGCGCTCTTTTTCTCCGCGATGCAAGTGCGTTTTCGCGATGTCGGCGTCGCGATGCCGCTGCTGCTTCAACTGTGGATGTTTGCCTCGCCGGTCGTTTACCCGCTCAGTGCTGTCCCGGCGCGCTTGCAGAATCTTTACATGTTGAATCCGATGGCGGGTATCATCGAAAACTTTCGTCGAGCGGTATTGCAAGGAATTGCGCCCGACTTTTACTCGTTGGGTGTTTCGGCGTTGATCTCAGTTATTTTGCTCTTCGTTGCATACATCTACTTCAAGCACGTCGAAGCAACCATAGCCGATATTATCTAAAGACAGAGGGTGCTTTGACATTTATGATCGATCTCAAATTCGACCATGTTTCTAAACGGTATCGCGTTAGCCAGGAAGTTGAGGGTGACCCGACGCAGCATCCCCTATTGCGTAAACTGCAAAGCCTGCGGCGGCGCTCAAAGGAGTTTTGGGCGGTGCGCGATGTGAGCTTTGAGATTCAGCGCGGCGAAGCGCTCGGCATCATCGGGCATAACGGGGCAGGCAAGAGCACGATACTCAAATTGCTTTCAAACATCACCACACCGACTTCCGGCGAGATTACAATCAACGGTCGCCTTTCCGCTTTGATCGAAGTCGGCTCCGGCTTTCATCCGGAACTAACGGGTCGTGAAAACGTCTACCTGAGCGGTTCGATTTTAGGGATGCGCCGCCGCGAAATTACGAAAAAGCTCAATAGCATTGTTGACTTCGCGGGCGTTCGAGAGTTCATCGACACTCCGGTCAAGCGGTTCTCTTCAGGGATGTATGTACGACTCGGGTTCTCGATTGCGGCGCACCTTGATCCGGACATTCTCCTGCTTGACGAAGTGTTGGCGGTTGGCGATGCGGCTTTTCAAGCGAAGTGTATTCAGCGAATCAGCGAACTGAAGCAAGCCGGGACAACCATCGTCTTCATCTCGCATGACCTCAGCGCCGTCGAACGTTTGTGCGACCGCGTATTGTTGATGCAGCGCGGCGAGGCGGCCGCCACAGGTTCGCCGCACGACATGATCGCCAGATATGAGCAGGCTGCAACCAAGTTTGTGAAGTCCGCCCCGCCAGGTGCAGAAGAATCTGCACGTTTATCCAAAAAGGCTGAGATAAGCGATGTGACTTTCTGCAATGCCACAGGCAGCGAAACGTCCGCGTTCAGCACAGGCGAACCCGTAACGGCGTTCATAAAATATGCAGCGCGCGAACGAGTTGCAAATGCTTATTTCGGATTGTTCTTCTACTCGCAGGATGGTGAGTTGCTTTGTCAGTTTACAACCGAACTGGGCGATGAATCGATTGACCT
>JACCTF010000088.1 GCA_013812565.1 Pyrinomonadaceae bacterium
GCATTATACCGAACCATCCGATATTATTTATTGAAACTCATCGTATTAATACTTCTTACTACGGACGCGATCCAACCTTAGTAATGCAGTTTTTCTTCCTACAAACGAGCAGTATGGCGGACAAGACGAATCAGATGTTAAGTACACAGTCATTATCAAGTACAATCTCACGATGAACATGCTTCACCTCGTAACGAACGGCCACAATGCTTGTCCCTGATACAATCCTTCAGAATCGCTACTTGATCGTTCGCCAACTCGGACGCGGCGGCATGGGTGCCGTCTATGAAGCCATCGACCAGCGATTACATCGCACCGTGGCTCTGAAAGAAACACTCGCCGAGACCGATGATCTACGTCATGCCTTCACGCGTGAGGCACACCTTCTTGCTAACCTGCGCCATCCGACGCTGCCGAAAGTGATCGACCATTTCAGCGAGGGTGACGGATTGTTTCTCGTCATGGAGTTCATCCCCGGCAACGATCTCGGGTCGATGATCGAGCGGAGTGAGCGTCCTTTTTCTCCCGCTGAAGTTTTGCGCTGGGCCGACCAGTTGCTCGACGCCCTCGACTACCTGCACACGCATCAGCCGCCGGTACTCCACCGTGACATCAAGCCTTCGAATCTAAAGCTCACGGCGCAGGGCCAGATCATCCTGCTCGACTTCGGCCTCGCCAAGGGTGTTGCCGGGCAGATGCCAACACTGACCACAAACAACAGCATTCTTGGCTATACGCCTCACTACGCCGCATTGGAACAGATCCGGGGCACAGGCACCGATCCGCGCAGCGATCTCTACTCACTCGGGACAACGCTTTACCACCTGCTGACCGGCGTTAAGCCTCCTGATGCACTACTGCGCGCGAGCACAGTTGTGAATGATCAACCTGATCCGCTACGCCCTGCCGACGAGGTCAACCGCCAGGTGCCGCTGGTTGTCTCTGCCGCTCTCTGGCGCGCCATGCGGCTCAACCCCGGCGAGCGTCCGGCGACCGCCGCCGAGATGCGCAGGGAGTTGCGCGAGGGTGTGCCTTCTGCCATGACAACCATCCCCATCATGGATGAAGGTGAAACGATCAGAGTCGAACCTTCTGTCGATACCGGTATCACTCCTAGACCGGACGTAGCTCGCCATCAAGCTCCGCCACCGCAGCGAGTAGTAATACCTATAGCTGATCACGAGGGAGCACCCACGCTAGGGTTGGCAGGCGGACCGAAATGGAGGTGGATCCTTGTCGGAGGACTTGCCATCTGCCTGTTGATCCCGCTATCTGCTCTTGTTTACAGATCAAACTTCGGCGCTCGTCAAACCGATGGTGGGGCATCAAACCAGCCGCCGGTAAACGAAAGCGTCAAGCGCGCCGGCAACTCTAATGATCGAGACATCTCTAGCGGCAGGTACGCCGCCGATCTGGCGGAGGTGGCTCGCGAGAAATTAGCTGAGAGAAGCATCCCTTACACCGAAGGATCATTCATTAACGAGGTGGAGAAGGGTGATACGGCCGCCGTCGATCTATTCCTCGCCGCAGGCATGAATCCTAACGTCCAGGATGCCCGTGGCTGGACAGCTTTGCTGGTTGCGGCACAAGCGGGCCGCGACCACATCGCGCAGAGTTTGTTAGATAAAGGAGCGGATGTGAATGCGCAGAGCAGCGATGGCTCGACCGCCTTAATGGCTGCTGCTGAGCGTGCTCACCGAGATACATTGAACGTGCTGCTGGCGAGAGGGGCCGACGTCAACTTGGCAAACAGAGAGGGGCAGACGGCCCTTTTGCGAGCGGCAGCGAAAGGCCACAGTGAGGTCGCGCGCTTGTTACTGAACCACGGAGCGAAGGTGAACATCAGAGACAAAGAAGGGCGTAGCCCACTGGCATGGGCGGAGATCAACGACCATGAGGAGGTCGCTCGCCTGCTGAAGATAGCTGGAGCCACAAAGCAGTAGTAGGCAGTGGCCACATGTCGGGTGCTAGTTGTTCTGTAAGCCACAACTGACCGTATAGGAAAGTCTATCTGCATCGAAGTGCGCGACTTTGCACCGGTCGATGGCACCGTTACACGAACGTTGCGCCGAGTGGCTACTGCCGCTCAAAGCAATGTGGATCAATGTCTGAGCCAGCTATTGTAATCAGAGATGAGCGGTATGCGAGGAAGGAAAGCGGCCCCTCAATCACGGATTTAATTTTCAAGAGGGACAGGAAGCGGCTTTCATTACTCGGATGGGATTTCGGGAGGAACAGCTATTCGACTTCCTCTACGGCGCTAGTGACGCAGAGAGTAAGTACGAACATTGGTGCGAAACCGTCGCGGGTCTGCTACGAAAGCAAGCGCGAGTTCTTACACATCCAATCGTGACGGTTTTTGGATTCATCGCACAGCCCGAAATGCACATCTATCTCAAAACAAACGTCACCCGTGCGGCTGCCCGAGAGTATGGCTACAACTTCCAATACAACTCCCGCCCGTCTTGGGACACTTACGCAAGTTTCCTTGAGTTCGCCGACATCGTGCACCGCGACACGCGCGACATGCGCTCCCGCGACATGATCGACATTCAATCCTTCATCTGGATGCAAGGGTCGGACGAGTACGACGAGTGATCGGGATGAACTGACGGCAGGGCTTGATTCTATGCGAAGAGGAAATGCTCGTACTCTTCTAGAAGAATCTGGTAGCAAACGCACGTCGCGGCTTTTAATCCCGCTTTATCGAGTATCGTCATCGCGCCGCGGCGATAGCGAATCAGTCCCGCATCCTGTAACGCCCCGGCTGCTTCCGTGACGTCGGTGCGCGACGTTCCGAGCATACTTGCAAGAAACTCGTGCGTGAGATGTAAGGTGTCTGAACGTGCCCGGTCATGCACCATCAACAGAAATCGCGCGAGGCGTTTTTCGACAATATGAAACCGGTTGCAGACGATAGCCTGCGAGAACTGTGATACGACCGTGTGCGCGTAGCAGAGGATGAGGTTCTGCAACTCTCCGCCCTTGTCATATTCACGGCGTAAGAACTCCCCATCAACTCGCAACGCTTCGCCTTCAATCTGCACGATGACGCGGAACATTGCGCGATGATAACGCAAGAAGCTCGGAAGGCCGACCACGCCTTCGTCGCCGACGACGCCGGCGGCGCTTTCCTCGTCAACCGCGGCGGCGGAAATATATGAGACGACTCCGCTTTGGATGAAGTACGCTTCACGTAACTCATCGCCCGCGTTGTAAAGCATTCTGCCTTCGGTAAGTTTGACTC
>JACCTF010000131.1 GCA_013812565.1 Pyrinomonadaceae bacterium
TGCGCCCCGCTGCGGACTGAACGGCGGACAGGCAGTTGCCTGATCTCACTCGTTTCACGCAACACCTCGTCGGTTGCCGCAACAATGGCTGCGTTGCGCGCGCTTGCTACCGCCTCTTGTGGTTGTGGCTCGGCTCCGGCAATTGTGCTGGATGTCGAGACTGCCACGAGCACTGCCAGCGCGAGCAGCCAAACGATCAGTTGCAGTTTAATTTTCTTTGACATCTTGAACCTTTCGCTTCTATAGTCCCGCTGCTGACGGCGTCCTCGCCTTCGCTATAAAAAGTTATTGTCTGTTCGAGCGCCCAACGGGAGACGGTTTTCCGGCAATGAATTTTACTGAAGACGCTACGCTGTTCGATGAGTGGCACGAAACAACGCTGCGCGTGCGCTACTCTGAAACCGACCGCATGGGCGTGGTCTACCATGCCAACTATCTTGTCTGGTTTGAGATCGGGCGCACCGAATTTTGTCGTTCGCGCGGTTTCTCGTACCGCGACATGGAGGAGAACAGTAACGCTTTTCTTGTGGTCGCCGAAAGTTACTGTCGGTATAAAGCGTCTGCGCAATACGACGATGAGTTGATCGTTCGCACACACGTTACGGAGTTGCGCCGCCGCTCAGTCCGTTTTGGTTACGAGATTGTGCGCGCCCCTGATGGTCAGATCATCGCCGAAGGCGAAACTGGTCACGTCGTCACCGATGATCAAAACCGCGTCCGCACGCTTCCCGAAACCTACCGCGTTCTCTTGTCCGCCAAGCCATTACCTGCCGCGTCGCCATCACCTCAACACCGCGAGTCACGCGCCGAGCGTGTACCAGACTACAAAGCGCCGGGGTGAAAGAATTTTAGATTTGCGATTCCCGATTTGCGATTTAAGAAGATCCTTTGAACTTTAAGCATTGTCTTCAAACCGAAAATTGCAAATCTAAAATTGCAAATCTTTCAAGATTCGTGTTTGAGCGAGAGACGCGTGATCTCGCGTGCATGCCCCGTCGTTTCATCAATGTCCAGGACTACGCCGCAGATTCGCACATCACCTTGAGCGTGTTCGGCGCGCTTGCTGGTGACTGATGTAAAGCGCGCGATGACATCTTCACGGTTCATGCCGATGACACCAGCATGACTTCCGGTCATCCCCAGATCGGTTAAGTAAGCTGTACCGTTTGGTAAGATTCGCTCGTCCGCAGTTTGCACGTGCGTGTGCGTTCCGACCACCGCCGAGACGCGTCCGTCGAGGAACCAACCCATCGCGTATTTCTCTGAAGTCGCTTCCGCGTGAAAGTCTACTAACTTAACTGTAGTGTCAGTGCCGAGCGTGTTCACCAGTTCGTCGGCTGTACGAAACGGATCATCTGCTGGCTGCATGAAGACGCGCCCGATCAAATTGATGACGGCGATCTTGCAGCCGCGCACCTCGCCCTTCCATATTCCGCGACCGGGCGTCCCCGGCGGGTAGTTCGCCGGACGCAACAGACGAGGTTGGCGTTCAATGTATGGTACGACCTCGCGTTTGTCGAAGATGTGGTTACCAGAGGTCATAACGTCAATCCCGGCGGCAAAGAGTTGTTCGGCGAGCGGCGGCGTGATCGAGAAACCGCCGGCGACATTCTCAGCGTTCATCACCGCGAGATCAATATCATACTGTTCACGTAAATCTTCTATGCGTTCGAGTACCGCGATGCGACCGGGTCGGGCCACTACATCGGCGATCATCAAAACATTCATCTTTAAAGCCCTTCTCCGATATGCAAAGACGCGCCCCGCTTTTTTGCAACGAGGCGCGCCCACTTCAGTAGATGTCAGATGTTAAACACGAAAGGCTGATCTGTCTCACTAACATTCAGCCACTGACGTCTAACATAATTTTTGTGGCGAGAGGGGAATCCGCAATAGCCGTTCCGAAGCCGTAATTGAACCTGCACAACAGGTGGGTGACCTTTAATCCAGCCGCAGCCTCTGAAGATCCCCTAACAATGAGGGGATGCACGGGCATTTTCAAGCGGCATCGGTCTCCCTTCTAAACGGCATTGGCTCAATCATTGTAAATCGGTGACGAACCACGCAGAATCTTTTCCCTCAGCCGAGGCCGATATTAGCATAGGCTTCGCTACTGTTCAAAGCAGCCACCGATTGTCAATTTACGTCTTCACACGCAGCGCGCACACAACATTAACAAGAGGGTGAACGACAGTTTTAATCTTCGCTTTAATACAGAATCAGTTCGTGTCGCGGCTCAAACCGAAGCGCGATTTTGCGAGTAGCCTTCGCTTGCAACGCGCCCGCTTCAAGTAAATGCGATGCTGCTCGGATTGGCGTTTTGCTGCTCTAGCGCGGCGCGTGTTTTAAGCAGACGGTCGAGCATCTCTGCGCATTCCGCGCTACGCGTGGCGAGTTGCGAATCGGCTTGTTCGTAGAAACGTTTCAGGCGGTGAAGTTCATCGGCAATGTGCAGGGCCGCGAGGATAGCGACTTTGAGAGAATCGACGGTGAGCGTGCCCGAAGATATTTCGCGCATCCGACGGTCAACAAACTCAGCGAGTTGCGTTACGTACTCGCCATCGCCGTCAGAACGAATGTTGTAGATCTGATTATAAATTTCAACCTTGATAGTCGGCGTACTGCCCGGCTCCGGGTTGCTTTTACCAACGTTTATCATACGCATACCTTTGTCTATCATTTGCGCATCGCCTCGACCGCTTCAGGCTCCAGCACCGCAATCGCGTCGAGCATCGCTTCGACCTTCATGCGGATTGTGTCGCGCTCTGCCAAGAGGCGTTCGACTTGCGCTTCAAGCCGCTCCTTCTCGTCAAGCAAGCTGCCTACTTCCCGCCGCAGCGATGCGGTGTCACGCTCAAGCGTCTCCTTTTCTTGACGAAGCGCCTTTGTTAGTTCGATGGTGCGATAAATTTTGTCTTCAAGGTGAGAGAATTTTTCGAGTCCAGTTAGTGACACCATCGTATCTCCTCAGAAGTTGGAGCTGTTACTTGAATGCGGCGACTGATTATGCGATTTCATCCGCGTAAGCGCAAGACCGCTTTTCCGATGATAGATGTCTGATGTTAGTGAACTCACAAAGTCAGTGGAATGCCTCGGCCCTAATGGTTATTAACTGATATCTATTTCATTGTCGTTGCCGGGCACCAAAGCGTGTTTCAAGCTCGCCGACAACACGCGCGTGACTTTCGTCGACGTCTTCATCACGCAGCGTGCGCTCGTCAGATCGGTATTCGATGCGTAGCGTCAGCGAGCGCTTTTCTTCCGGCACCCCACCGCCTTCGTAAACGTCAACTAACGTGACACTGCGGCAATCTTCTATTTGAAGATCGAGCGTCGCCTGTCGCAACTCATCGAACGTAATGCGCCGATCAACGATCAAAGAAAGATCGCGGACTACCGACGGGTAACGCGCAAGCGGCATGTACCGCACAGATCTTTCTTTCACTTCCAGAAGCAGGCTCAGATTCACTTCCGCAACATAAACAGCCTGCCGAAACTTGTACACCGCGGCGGTTGCTTCGGCGAGTCTGCCACACATCCCGACAGTTTGCCCCCCGACTAACACCTTTGCCGCCTGACCTTCGCGCAGGTGTCCTGCTGCGGCGGCGGCTTCAAACTCCAGCGACTCGATGTTCATCGCATCGGCAGCCATTTCAAGCGCGCCTTTTAGATCAAAGAAATCCAACTCGCGTTGGTGCCCGGAGCGTCCCTCCACTATCTCTCCGCCGGTTACGACAAGGGCTAAGGCTTCGGCTTCTTCCGGCAACTCGCCCGCCTGGGCGTTTGCGGCAAAGACGCGCGCCATCTCGAATAACCGCACGTTGCGCGTGCCATGATTGAAGTTCGTGCGCACGGCATCAAGCAAGCCTGGAAGCAGCGTCGGGCGCATTCGCATCGCGCCTTCGATGATTGGATTGCGCAGCGAGACAAACCCGGCGTCGCTACCGCCCTCGCCGGTCTTCCTCAAATTAAAAAGAGTTTCAAAACGCTTATCATGTGATGCTTCAATAAAGCTAAAGCTAATGGCTTCATCAAAGCCGCATCCGGCGAGCGCACGCCGCGCCGCGCGTCTCCGTCTTTCGTGCGGTTGGTACTCGCCCGCGACGCTTGATGCCGGAAGCTCCGACTCCACCTTGTCGTATCCGACGTGCCGGGCGATCTCTTCAATCAAATCTTCTTCGCGTTCGATGTCGACGCGCCAAGTCGGAGCGACAAAGATCATCTCCCGCACGGGGTTGGCTCCCGCTTCCTGACGAAAGAAGCGTGTTAGGGATAGCGGATCAGAACCCTTCAGGCGGTTCTGATGAGTTTGGTCCGGCATTGCCACCAAACCTAGCGCGGTGAGGATACGTAGAGCATCTTCCGGAACGACATCCAACCCGGTCAGTTCCTTGATGCGCTTGAATCGCAAGCGGACAACTCGCGGTTCGATTGGTTTTGGATAAACGTCAATCGCATCTTCCGCCGATCCGCCGGCCGTCTCGCAAATCAGCGACACCGCTCTTGCCTGCGCACGCAACACACCTTCGAAATCCACCCCGCGCTCAAACCGATGAGATGCATCCGTGTGCAGATTGAGCGTCTGCGCCGTGCGGCGCACCTGTTGCGGATCAAAGTAGGCGCTTTCGATTAGCACATCTGTAGTCGCAGAGGTTATCTCCGTTTCTTCTCCGCCCATCACGCCTGCTACGGCCACGGGCCGCACGGCGTCCGCAATCACAAGCATCTGCGTACTAAGCGAGCGCTCGACCTCGTCTAACGTTCTTATCCGCTCACCTTCGAGGGCGCGCCGCACAACGATTCGCTGCTCGGTCAATTTCGCGAGATCGAAAGCATGAAGCGGTTGCCCTTGTTCATGTAGAACGTAGTTCGTGATGTCAGTAACGTTGTTAATCGGCCGCTGCCCGATTGCTTGCAACCGTTTGATCATCCAATCGGGCGAAGCGGCGATGCGAACCCCTCGCACCACACGCGCCGCATAACGCGGACACAACTCAAGATCACGCACCTCCACCATCGCAAAGCCTTTAGAGCTTACGGGATTCTCTGCATGTCTCGTTTCTCTATGAGGTGATTCCGCTTCCGGCAATCTCACGCTGCCGTTTATCAAAACGGCTGTTTCACGTCCGACGCCCAGATGCGACAAGCAATCCGGACGGTTCGACGTTATATCGAACTCCAGAACAAAGTCATCGCCCGTCTCATGCACAGCATCCACGGCCAGACCAACCATGGTCAGCCGCTCAGCCAGCTCGCGCGGGGCAAGCGTCGCGTTCGTCAGTTCACGCAGCCAGTTATAACTAATATTCATAGGGAAGTGACAAGTGACGAGATCAAAGCTTGTTTTGCTTGTCACTCGTCACTGTGCATTTGTCACTGTTTTAAGTGAACTGTTCAAGGAAGCGCACGTCGTTCCCGAAGAGCAGACGTATGTCGTCGAGGTTGTACATCAGCGCGCACATCCGATCAATGCCGAGGCCGAAAGCGAAACCGGAGAACTCATCTGGATCGATGTTTACGGCCCGGAGCACATTCGGATGCACCATGCCCGATCCGCCCAACTCGATCCAGCCTGATTCCTTGCAGAGGCGGCAACCCACTCCGCCGCACTTGAAGCAACTAAAGTCAAACTCGGCGCTCGGCTCGGTGAATGGAAAGTACGAAGGCCGGAAGCGCGTGCGCGTGTCAGGCCCGAACATCCGGCGCAAAAATTCTTCGACTGTCCCCTTCAGATGGCCGAGCGTGATGCCTTGATCGACGAGCAATCCCTCGACTTGGAAGAACATCGGGTTGTGCGTGGCATCAGGCGTGTCGCGGCGAAAGACTTTGCCGGGGGCGATCACGCGCAGCGGGGGCGGCCGTCGTTGCATGGCATGGATTTGCACGGTCGAGGTTTGCGAACGTAAAGCAAAGTCGTCAGTCGTATAGAAAGTGTCCTGCGTGCTCCGGGCCGGATGCCACGGCGGAATGTTAAGCGCGTCGAAGTTATAAAAATCGGTTTCGATCTCCGGCCCGCCTTCGACCGCATAACCCATCGAAACAAATATGTCTTCGATCCGCTCGCGAATGATGGTGATCGGATGAATGTGTCCGCGGCGTGGGCGCCGCCCCGACAGAGTTACGTCAATCCGCTCGCGTTCGATTTGCCGAACGGCGATCTGTTCTTTGAGCGCCCCTTCAACCTCGCCGATGTTTTCTGTGACTTCGCTTTCAAGCTGTTGCACGCGCTGTGCAAATCCGGCGCGATCCTCCGCAGCCACTCTCCCGATCATCTTCTTAAGCCCGGCTAATTGACTCTTCTTACCGGTGTGCCTAGTACGCAGGTCAACAAGCTCACGCAGCATCGACTCGGCGTCTCCGAGTGCAACATCGGCCAGGCTCGTACTGCTATGACGAAAGTGCGCAAAGCGCTCGAACTCTTGCTCGAACGCTCTGCGTACAGTCTCCACTTGTTCTAGGGCTTCGGCGTCTTCCGGCATTATCGAAAGCTTGAAAGATGGTTTAAGCAGCTTGTTGTTGCTGGCCTTCATTCTGCAAAGCGTTGCGTACCTGACCCGCAAGATCGGCAAAAGCTTCCGGTTGGTTGACCGCCAAGTCAGCGAGGATTTTGCGATCCAGTTCGATGCCAACCACTTTTAGACCGTGCATAAACTGCGAATAGTTGAGACCATTCAAACGCGCGGCGGCTCCGATACGCACGATCCACAAACTGCGAAAGTCGCGCTTCTTGAGCTTGCGCCCCGTATAGGCAAAATTCAAACCGCGTTCAACCGATTCTTTTGCCGAACGGTAGAGTTTCGACTTCGTTAGGAAATACCCTTTAGCTAATTTTAAAATCTTCTTGCGCCGTTCGACGCGCTTATTCCCACGTTTTACCCGAGGCATAACATTTCCTCCATAAAAGCGGAAGGATGAAGAAGACAAACATATCTTCTGACTTTACTTCATCCTTCCGCCTTCATCTTTCATCCTTGTTTTTAGCTTCTTCCGTACGGCAGCATTCTCTCGAAACGAACTTCGTCGGCTTCGGCGACATACGTGTCGATGTCTAGCCTGCGTTTTCGCTTGCTGTTCTTCTTTGTCAAGATGTGACGCGCATGCGAATGGCCGCGTTTAATCTTGCCGGTGGCAGTCAAACGAACCCGCTTGGCTGCGCCTTTATGAGTTTTAAGTTTAGGCATAATTGCTCATCAAACATTTGCGATTTTGGATTTGCGATTTGCGATTGAAAAGATTGTTAGGAACTCTTCTTTCAATCGCAAATCGGCAACCGCAAATCTAAAATTTATCCCGCTTGTTTCTCTCCGCCGCCGTTGGTGGAAGTAGTGGCAGCAGGCGGCGTGGCCGGCTTTGCCGCACCGTCCGGCTTTGTTGCGCTCTTATGTTTTTTGGGAGCAAAGATGAGGAACATCTGGTTGCCTTCCATGCGCGGACGCGCCTCGACTTCACCGACATCAAGGAGGTCTTTCTCCAACCGTTGGAGCATCTGTGTTCCGAGTTCGCGGTGCGTAATCTCGCGGCCGCGAAAGAAGATTGTTGCTTTCACTTTGTCGCCGTCTTGCAACCAGTCGCGCGCATGCTTCATCTTGAAGTCATAGTCGTGCTCGTCTGTGCCTGGGCGAAACTTCACTTCTTTAACAGTGATGATGACTTGCTTCTTCTTCGCCTCGTTGGCCTTCTTCTTCGCCTCGTACTGGTACTTACCAAAATCGATAACCCGACACACGGGCGGCGCAGCGTTCGGTGCGACTTCCACTAAATCCAGTCCACGTTCACGCGCGAGACGCACGGCATCACGCGTCTCCATAACGCCGAGTTGCCCGCCGTCTTCATCAACTACGCGTACCTCAGGCACGCGAATTCTGTCGTTGATGCGCGTCGCTGGTGCGCGACGATTGTCAGGACGCTGACCACGACCTCGAAAGCCTGTAGCGATTGTTTCACCTCCACTGCTGTGGGCTTGTGCGACGCAATCTATTGAAGCGCCGTGCCCGGGTTGCTGAAAACGGGGCGTGCCCGACAAGCACTATCGCCAAACGTGGCAGCCACGCGCCCGCACCTTGACTACTCGATGTTTACTAACGCGCGCCGTGTCACGAGATCGCGCGCCATCCGCTGAAATTCTTCAACCGTCATCGTCCCGATGTCGCCGCGCGTCCGCTCGCGTACGGCGATCCGATTCTCGTCTCGCTCACGGTCGCCGAGCACAAGCATGAAAGGGACTTTCTGTAGCTGTGCATGGCGAATCTTTGCGCTGATCTTTTCACTGCGTAGATCAATCTCAATGCGTAAACCATCACCGCGCAACTGCTTCGCTACCGCTTCGGCATACTCGTTAATGCGATCCGTGATGGGAAGCACCGCAATCTGTACCGGCGCAAGCCACAACGGAAATGCTCCCGCATAATGCTCAATCAAGACGCCAAAGAACCGTTCGATGGATCCGAACAACGCGCGGTGGACCATCACCGGGCGGTGTGGTTTATTGTCCTCGCCGATATACTCAAGCTCGAAACGTTCCGGCAAGTTGAAGTCCCACTGCACCGTTCCGAGTTGCCACAAGCGGCCGATGGCATCTTCGATCTTGAAGTCGATCTTCGGACCATAAAAGGCGGCTTCACCTTCGACGCGTGCGTAATCAATGCCCCGTTCATTTAAGGAATCGGCCAACGCCGCCTCAGCCTGCGCCCAATCCTCCTCCGCGCCGAGATATTGCTTGCTTGTATCGCTGCCCTTCACAGACAGTTCAAACTTAACTTTATCAAAGCCGAAGGTATGAAAAACTTGATTCACGAAATCGACGCAATCGCTGATCTCTCGGCGCACCTGATCGGGCGTGCAGAAGAGATGCGCGTCGTCCACTGTGAAACCACGCACGCGCATCAGGCCGTGCAGCGTGCCGGAGAGTTCCGCGCGATAGACAGTGCCCATCTCCGCGTAGCGTTGCGGCAAGTTGCGGTAAGAGCGTTGCTGTGATTTGTAGATGCCGATGTGAAACGGGCAGTTCATCGGCTTCAAACGAAACTCCGTATCTTCCAGTTTTGTCGGCGCGAACATCGAGTCGCCGTAGTTCTGTTCGTGCCCGCTGATTTGCCACAACTCGCGCTTAGCGATATGCGGCGTATAAACAAAACTGTAGTTGCGCTTGACCAACTCCTCGTAGAGGTAATCCTCCATCTGCTTCCGAATCATTGCGCCATTCGGATGCCAGAAGATCAATCCTTGCCCGTACTCTTCCTGAATCGAGAACAGATCGAGTTCGCGGCCTAAACGACGGTGGTCGCGCCGCTCGGCCTCTTCACGCTGTTTGATCCAAGCGTCCAATTCTTCTTGCGTAAAGAAGGCCGTACCGTAGATACGCTGCATCTGCGGACGCTCGGAATCGCCCATCCAGTATGCCCCAGCAAGCGAAAGCAGCTTGAAGGCCCGGAGCTTGTTCGTGTTCGGCACATGTGGGCCGATGCAGAAATCTATAAACGGTGTGCCGTCAATATAATAAACGCTGACAACGGGGCCGCCTTTATTCTCAATCAACTCGCACTTGAGAGGCTCGTCACGTTCGCGGAAGATGCGCAACGCTTCCTCTCTTGAAATCTCTTCGCGACGGTAAGCGAAATTACGCTTACCTATCTCGCGCATTCGTTTTTCAATCGCGGGCAAGTCAGCGTCGGTGAGCGGGCGCGGAGCAATTACATCGTAGAAGAAACCGTAGCGAGGATCGTCGAGAAGCGGTGGGCCGATGCCGAGTTTGCTACCGGGAAAAAGATCGAGCACAGCGGCGGCGAGCAGGTGCGCGGTTGAGTGCCGAAGCACGCCCAAACCTTCGAGCGTTTCAGGCAGCACCGGTTCAATTCGCACGGCGTCGCCGTTCTCCTGCGGTTGAAGTTCGAACGTCAGATCAACATCGCGGCCATCAACTTTAGCCGTCAGCGCTTGCTTCGCCAGAGCGCGGTCGAGTTGGCGAAGCGCATCAGCTACAGTGATTGGAGCCGGCAACTTCGCCGCCGCTTCGTTCTTTAATTGAACGCTGATGTCGCTCATTCTTGGAAGACTTCTGCAAATGACTTTAAGTTGGGGAGGCCGTAAAACACGTTCAACCGCTCATAGCGCATTGAAGCGTATTCCACAAGCTCGTGGTTCGACCGGCCGATGCCCTTCACGGATGCACCAAGCGCATATCGAATTTTTGTGTGCTGGTTAATTTTCAGCACTTCGCTGGTCGGTTTAGACAGGAGCGCCTTTGCTTCACACGCGAACGCGCCGTAGCGGGTTCGCTGATATCAGAATCGAACCGTAGTTCGCATCACCAAGAGCAAAGGTCTTCGGGAGCTTCCTGCTAAAGTTTGAAAATGGTAGGCGCGTGCGGATTTGAACCGCAGACCCCTACCGTGTCAAGGTAGCGAATTTACCACCAAAGCAACAGTTCATCAAGAAAGGTTGAGTCATTTTCACTACCTACAAACTACTTACCTTCGTGCCTCTGTCAAATTGCTGCCTCTACCTCTTCTAAAGGTAGATGAAAAGGTAGATGGCAGTGTCCCTTCAAAATGAAAGGATACATAATAATGGCAAGAGAACGCAAAGGCTCAATTGTACAACGCGATGGAAAACTTTACGCTCGCGTTCGATTCACAGATGAAAACGGCAAGCAGCGT
>JACCTF010000165.1 GCA_013812565.1 Pyrinomonadaceae bacterium
CTGTAGTCGCTCGCCCGTCTGCGCTAATCCTTCACCAGCTTTGCCCATCCCGCCAGCCACCACACCCACCCCGCCGGCAATCGCTCCCAGCACCGCACCCGGCGACTTGGCATGCATCACCATCATCGCCGCCTGCGCTGCGTATGCTCCCTGCTGCACCGCACTTGCCACTCTCGCCACGGTCTGCCCAGCCAACGCTGCGGTCTTGCCCGCGGCTCCTGCCGCACTGCTCAGGAAACTGCCTGTGCCGGGCACGAACGCTCCGGCCACACTCGCCACCATCCCCAGCCAGTTCTTGTTCTTCGCTGCATCGATGGCGCCGATGGCGCTGCTGATGACCAGCGACAAGCCGCCTGTGAGCGGCGCGAGCACGATGCTGAGGATGGGTGCCGCCATCTTCAGCACGCTGCCCAGCTTCGCCAAAAAACCCTTCTTCTGCTTGGCAGAGGCGTCAATAATCTCACCATCGGCGCCGACTCGCACCTTCAACTCGTACTTCTTATCTAACTTGAGCGTCAGCTTGTGCCGACCGGGCTGCTTCAGCGCACTCACAGTTTGCATGAAGGCGGCATCGAGCTTCGCACCTTTGGTCTTCTTGAGATGCTTCTCCGAGACGCCTAAGGAAGCCAGGAGCGCACGCTTGCGCTCAACTGATAGCGCCTGCAACTCAGCCGCCGTCATCTCCAAGATCGTCTTCTCGCGTGGTGGCAGTGTGCTCAGCTCAGGCTCAATCGTTGGCGGTGCGTCAAAGGCCACGGTGGCGGCAGCCGCGGCGAGGCTTGTCGAGTCGGCACTAACAGTGTGCTGGGCGGTGTTGCCCGTGTCGCCCCTGTCGCCCATGTCGTTGGCTTCAATCGAAGCACGTTTGTAAGCGGCATACCAATCGATGCCGCGATGTACGGCATAAGAATGCTCATCGACGCATGGCGCTGCTTGTAGATCAGCCTGCGCTAAGGCTTCGGCTTGAGTCGCGCGCAGAGCAGCGGGCAACGCTGCATGCTGGTGATCGTGTGCGATTCGCATGTGAGGTAATCCTTTCCGGTGAAGAAGGAAAATGCACTAATCTGCTTGCATTATGAGTTATCGGCAGTTCGCGGAAAATGTTTCCTGTTTTCACAAAATTAATCGAAAATACTTTTTAGGCAGCCCGTCAAGGCTCGTCTCCTGACGGCATTTTATCTGTCTGATTTGCGCTATCCAGGGAGGTTAGTGGTAAGAGTGCGAGTACATTGAAAATCCGTTGGCAAACAGTCGAAAGCTTCTCGCAAGGGTATCTACATCGGTCAACTGATAACTTATCGCTTCCCGGAACAGCCGATCTTTGAGCCGGTAAAGACGTTCTTGCAGCATGGTCGATGCGGTGGGTGGAGATTCACGTACGAAAAAGAGAGACAGCAGTTCATTGTCATGTTATTTTTCACGCGCGTAACACTCCGGGCGAGTGCTTAATGTGACTGGGTATGCGAGGTTGTTTCTCAGATGCGGCCTTCTACTTTCATAACGCTTTGCCTGTTTATCTTCGCTGTCATCATAACTGCGGCCTGTCATCGTTCGTCTATGGACGCCCGTGCCAAAGGTTCATCGCCGACACCTCCTGAGATTCGCTGGAACGACTCGGATCAGGATGGCCTTCCTGACCAGGCCGAGGTGCGTTCGTTTACTGATCGCGAGAACTTTCGCCGCTGGTTTACAAGCATCGCCGAATTGCAGTTCTACCGCACAAGCGATGCATGGAACACGGAGCAGCGAGATTGCGCCGGACTCGTGCGCTTTGCATGGCGCGAAGCACTGCGCCGACACGACCGCCAGTGGTTTCGCAAAATGGGTGCCGCATACGAGCCGCTCGCGCCTGACGTAAAGGCTTACGATCTCGAACACAGTCCGCTCGGCGAAATACTTTTTCGCACCGCCCCCGGAATTTTCAAAGAAGCGATTTTAAGCGACGACACCTTCTCGGAATTCGCCGACGCGCGCACGCTGAAGGAGTTCAACTGCACGTTCATCAGCCGTGACCGCCGCCAGGCGCAAGCCGGAGATTTAATCTTCTTTTATCAACCCTGGGTGCAGAAGTATCCTTATCACGTGATGATCTTTCTCGGCAGACCGCACCAGTCTGAAGGTGGAACCCCTGAGAATGAGATTGACTGGGTGGTTTACCATACGGGCGTCTCGCCTGATAGCACAGGCACAATCAAGAAGGCGCGCCTGGCAACTCTCGACCAACACCCTGATCCGCGCTGGCGTCCCCTCACGAGCAATGGGCGCTTTCTCGGTTTTTACCGGCTCAGGATTCTCGAATAGAAGAAGTTAGCTACAGAGGCCGAGGAGACACAGCGTGAAGACAGAAGGCAGAAAGCGGAAGGTGGAAGGCAGAAAACATCACGAGGATTCTGCCTTACCTACTTCCTTCTTGCCTCTGTGTTTCTGTGGCTAATTCCCAGGTTCTTAGTGCCTAGTGAGGTTTATCTATGACCCGTCGAAACCTGCTCGCCACCGTTGCCTGTTATCTGGCGCTTGTCACGCTGGTGATAGGCTTTTCGC
>JACCTF010000195.1 GCA_013812565.1 Pyrinomonadaceae bacterium
GTGCAGTTGCTTTGTCCGGTTCGTGGTCCCCAGCGCGTTAAATCAGATTGCTTCACGCGTATGATTGTGATCGGCCGAACAACCCAGAAATTAAAAAGGTTAAGCTACCAGGGGATCATAAAGATTAGCAAATCTTATTCCCGTTCGCCCGGTTGAAACTATCTTCCTCAACACGGACGATTTAAGAGATGAAGTAAGCGCTTAAATCTTACCGCTCGCGTCCATATTTTTAGAGAATATTTGAATGCTTGAACATAGTAGCTACTCTAGGTCGCTTGACGGTTAAAGACCCGATATATATTGTTCGTTAGTCCAGCAAACCTATTGCCGTTCTGTTCCCTAGTCATTTAAGTCGGGTGCGTCGGTAAGCACTGTCTCGTCGCGCGTCACTCAAGCTCTCTCTTTAAACATGCATTCGCGTTGACCCTTGTTGATGAAGGTGATCGTGGTTTGCATTTCCTAACATCACAAGTGGAGATTTCCATGCCATTTACTTTCAGAAGTATTCAAGCAGGCTTAAGTAAGTTTAATCAGTTTGTTGCACTCACCTTAACGCTCCTTCTTTTGGCGAGCGTTGCTGCCGTGTTCGCACAGGAAACACGCAGCACGATCTTCGGCACCGTTCAAGACACTTCAGGCGCAGTCGTGCCGGGTGCAACAGTTACCGTGACGAACACGGAGACAAACGCCTCAACACCGGTTGTGACCGGCGAGGGCGGCACGTTTGAAGTGCCATACTTGTTGCCAGGTCCTTACTCTGTTTCGGCTACTGCGAACGGCTTTAAGAAGTTTGTGCAGCAGGGAATCGCGCTTACTGTTGGTAGCCGCACAAATGTTGACATCAATATGGAAGTCGGCGCAGTAACTGAGGAAGTCATTGTCACTTCTGATGGTCCGCTACTCGAAACCTCCACCGCCAGCGCGTCGTCATCTATTAGCAACCGTGAGGTGATGACGTTACCCGTATTCGGTAACAGCGCGCTACTGCTTGCGCGCAGCGTGCCCGGCATTCAATGGACCGGTCAGCCTAACTACCTCGGACAACACTCGAACGTTGGCGCATCGGGAGTTAACGCGGCGGGCGGCGTCGGTGGTAATGAGTTTTCGCTTGACGGAGCACCGAACGCCGGACCGAGTCGGCGTGCCGCTTCGTTGCCGTTTACCGACACTATCGCGGAAATCAAAGTAGAGACCGCCGCCTTCGATGCCAGCAAAGGTCATACGAGCGGCGCAACCATTAGCGCGTTCACCAAACCCGGTACGAACGACTTTCATGGAACGCTGACATTCAATCACTGGCAGCAGCGCTTCAATGCAACGCAGAGCACAACCAATGCTGCCTACTTTGGGCGCATCGTTGATGCGGAATTAAGCGGCAACTTTGCGGAAGCCGAGCGCCTACGCGGGACCGAGCGCCAAAACAGCGGTCGCTCGCATAACTATGCGGGAACCATTGGCGGTCCGCTTTACTTACCTCGCTTTGGCGAAGGCGGTCCGGGTTTCCTAAGTGGTAAGGATAAGCTGTTCTTCTTTTTCAGCTATAGCGCCGTCAGAGACGCAAAGTCGGAGGAGCCAACGGCTGTGCTGCGCACCGTGCCGACGCTCGCGCAACGCCGTGGTGACTTCTCTGCATTGAGGGCTTTAGACCCGACGCGCTACACGGTTTACGATCCGCGAACGGCACGGGTGGAAGGCGGGCGCGTTGTGCGCGATCCGTTTCCAAATAACCAAGTGCCGATTCTCAATCCGCTCTACCAGTACTACATTAATCTTTTCCCGTTGCCGAACGTGCCCGGCGGAGCTGATGGTTCTAATAACTATCTCGCTTCGGGAACACCTTTCAACTGGGATTACGACGCTTACACCAATCGTATCGATTGGAACGTTTCGCAGAAGTACCGAGTGTTTGGTCGGTGGAGTTGGAACGACTTTATCGAAGACCGTGGCGATTTCACCTATGAGACTAGACGCGGCTTGCAATCAAACGGCCTTAATCGCCGCAATTGGGGCATTACGATAGACAACGTTTACACCATCAACCCGACGACGATCTTCAATGTCGCTGTCGCTTTCAACCGTTTCCGCGAAGGCGACATTCTCAACCAAGTGCAGCTCAGCAATAGCCCCGGTCAAGTTGGATTGCCGAGTTATCTGGATGACAAAGCAGGCGAGTTTAGATTGCTGCCCCGCCTTGATTTCAGCGCTTATTCAAGCATTGGCCGTGGCTATCCCGGCTTCACGCATTACAGCGTCGGGTCCTTGCGACCAGAAGTCTCCAAGTTCATCGGCAATCACAGCGTCAAGATCGGCGGCGAGGGACGCTTGAACTATCGAGCTTTCGGGTCGCCCGGCAATACTTCCGGCCAGTTCACATTTCGCAACGACTTTGTTCGTCAGCGCGACAACACGAACAATGCGGGCGGATTGGGACTTGAGTTTGCGGCATTTCTTCTTGGCACTCCGACCGGCATCAGCGTTGATACAAATGATACCGGCTACCTCTCGAATCGTTCTTATGCCGGGTACATCCACGATGACTGGCGAGCCTCACCGAAACTGACGTTGAATCTCGGTTTACGGTATGAGATTGAAGGCGGATTCAGAGAACGTTACAACCGCGGCCTCGGCGAGTTTGATCCGACTATTGAGTTGCCGATTTCGGCGGCGGCAGAAGCGGCTTACGCCCGTAACCCACTTCCTGAAGTGCCTGCCAATCAATTTAATGTGATCGGTGGCGCGCGCTATCTTGGCCTAAATAGAACGCCCGAAACATTGAATGAAGCTAAGGGCGCATTCATGCCCCGCCTCGGTTTTGCTTACCAGTTAAACACCAAGACCGTTCTACGCGCCGGATACGGATTGTTCTACGACACTAATAACGTCCTTAACGAAGGCATCAATCAATTCGGTTACAGTCGCGGCACCGGCACGACACTCACAAATAACAGAGGACTCACTTTCGAGAACACAAACTTGAACAGCGCAGGTTGTCGGTCGGTAAGCGCTTTAACTCCCTCAACCGGGGGCAACTGTACAACGATCATTACTGATCCGTTTCCTGTACGCGCCGACGGCACGCGCTTCAATACGCCGTTTGGCAATGCGCTCGAAGAATCAGCTTCTTCGGGACGCGGACTCACCTTTGTACCACGGGATTGGGAGCGCGCTCGTCAACAGCGTTGGCGCGTCGGTATTCAACGAGAACTCGGCAAAAACATGGTGCTTGAGGTTGCTTACCTCGGTTCATACTCCGATGACATCTCACTGACAAAGCGATTGGATGTGTTGCCGGAGCAATACTTCGCGATTGGTCTTGTGCGCAACAACGCGCTTGCTGATGAGCTTAATAGAACTGTGACGAATCCGTTTGCCATCGTTAATTTCGAGTCACTGCGAACGCAAAATCCGACGGTTTACCAAGACATCTCAACAAACGGCTTCTTTACAGACGCTACCATACGAAAGAATCGGTTGCTGCGACCCTTCCCGCAAGTCAACGGCTTGAATAATTCGCGAGTACCGGACGGTGAAAACAAGTACCACCATATGGAAGTTTCACTGCAAAAGCGTTTCTCACAAGGCTTGAGCTACACGGCGTCTTACACTTGGGCGTCAAGCAGCGAACGCAACTTCTATGAAAATGAGTTTGATGAGAAACCGATCTGGCGCGTCAACAGCGATTACCGCCCGCACCACATTATGGCTAACGGCATTTACGAGTTGCCGTTTGGCAAAGGCAAGCAGTTCTTTGCCGACAACGGGATTGGCAGCAAGTTGCTGGGTGGCTGGAAAATTTCCGGCATCTACCATTACCAAACCGGTCGGACCTACGGCCTCCCGAATGCCTTCTTCTTTGGTGATGACCTGCGCGCACTTGAACGGAAGAGCGAGGATCGAACCACGGAAGACTGGTTCAATTGGCAACTCTTTCCCGGTGCTGGTCGTGACTACTCAGCGGACAAGCCTGGTCCGTACCGTGAACGCCTCCGTCAACTTGTTCCCGCGCAGTTCTTGCCTGTGCGTTCAAACGGCACGCAGGTGACATATGAGAATGCCGAGCCTGCCGACTTCCGTCCGGCTGACTTTCACCGTCGCGTCTTCCCGTCACAGTTGAATTGGTTGCGCGGCGACATCATGACGCAGTTAGACGCGAACATCGCGCGCGGCTTTAGCTTGACGGAGAACGTGCGAGTGGAACTTCGGGCTGACTTCATCAACATCGCGAACAACGTGCAGTGGGACAACCCGAACACCGATATTGGAAGCTCCAACTTCGGAAGGGTCACAAACCAATACAACACGCCGCGTTGGATTCAGTTTCAGTTTCGGCTGGAGTTCTAAACGCGATGCACCCGGCGCGCATCTGCTCTCGGCACTTGGGCATCGCTTAGGGCTGACGTTAGGGCAGCAGGCAGTCGCCGATAAGATCAATGAGATCGGTGCGATTGGCGACGTGCTGCGCGCTTTAGTGCTGGAAAACGGTGTGATTACGATGGATGCCTTGCTGACACAACGCGAAGTGGCACAAACGATTGTTGACGGTGGCGGTGACTACTTGATGATCGTCAAGGGTAATCAACCGAGTTTGCAGGACGAGATGCTCTTTGCGGCTCTGGTGCAAATAGGTTCACAAGTTGAAATTGGCTACCATATACTGTGGAAAATTCATCGCAGCTTTCCTATATCTTGTATGCAATTGAAATTTTGCACCAGAGCCGCTTATCCACGAGGACTATCTTCGGCTGATCGATCAGCGGCAGGCGCGCTGCGTGAACCGCGCCCACTTCTTCGCCATCGCCGCACAGTTGATGCGGCGGATCGTTGTCGATCATGCCCGCACGCACCAGCGGGCCAAACGGGGCGGCGTGGCCGCGCGGTTGTCATTGGACGAAGCGGCGTTGCTCTCGCCTGCGCAGTCGGCGGAAGTTTTGGCGCTCGACGAAGCGCTACAGAGTCTGGCTGAAATAGATGAGCGAAAAGTCCAGGTGATCGAGATGCGGTATTTCGGCGGGCTCTCGGTGGAAGAGACGGCTGCCGTGTTAGGAATTTCAGAGAACACGGTGATCAGGGACTGGGCTTTGGCGAAGGCGTGGCTGCGGCGTGAACTTGAGGCGCGAGGCTCGGATGCAGGCTGAATGGTGGCAGCAGATCGAGGTGATCTTTGAGTCGGCATTGGCGATGAAGGGCGCCGAGCGTGCGGCCTACTTGGATCGAGCCTGTGCAGGTGACGAAGCGCTCAGGCAGGAAGTCGAGTCGCTGCTGGCGGCGTATGAGAAGACGGGCAGTTTCATGAACGTGCCGGCGCACGAGGTTGCGGCGCAGTTGATCGCGGCCGACTACTCCGGCTTGCGAGAAAGGGGGGATGAGAGCTTATCAAGTTCTCCGACCTTACTGCTCAACAGGGATGTCGCTCGCGGTGATGATGAAGACTACGCAACGAAGTCTGGTTCGACCGGGCGACTACGGATCCTCCTTGTTGGGCTCTTTTTCACGCTGATGTTTGTTGGCGTCGGAGTTAACAGCTACCACAGCATCTTATATTTCAACACGGCGGGTGATGCGGGCTGGCTGCTGGGTCTCGATGGTCGCGTGCGAATCTATAGCGGCGCATCCGCTGCGGATGTCTCAACGCTGCGCGATGGCGATGAAGTGGTGTCGCTTGATGGCCGGGAACTCAAAAAGATTCGTCAATATTTTGAGACCTTCAGGCGCCTCACACCGGGCACCTCGTACACGATGGTCATTCGGCGCGACGGCCGAACCGAGCAGTTTTCACTCCGCACAGCGTCTTACCATCCTTCGATCCGACTCATTGTCATTCTCCAGTTGGTCCTCCCGGTTACTTTCATGATAACCGGATTGGCCATTTTCCTATTCAAGCAGGATGACCGGCGGGCTCTGCTTCTGGCACTCATGCTCGGCATGCTCTTCTTGGCGGGGTGGCCTCCCTTCGCCCTGCTGGCGGCAGATTTACCGTGGTGGCTCGCCGGGGTTATGACCATCGCCATTCTCGTCGGGATCGGGATGGCTCCGGTCATCCTTCACTTCTTTCTCATTTTTCCGGAGCGTTCGCCGTTGCTCATCCGGTTTCCGAGAATAGAACTTTTCCTTTATCTTCCCTATCTGCTAACGGCTTACCCCATCGTCGGGGTCGCCATCCTTCGCCTCGTCACGGCGCCAGAACGGGTGTTCAGTGCACTTCTTGAATTTCAATGGGTTTTATCCATTCCCCTGGCCGTCGGCATCATTTACTTGCTGGGCGCGGTGCTATCGCTCGTTGTCACATACCGTCGGGTCAGCCAAGTGTCACGGAGAAAGCTCCGCTTGATCCTCGTCGGCACCCTCGCGGCATTTTTACCCGGCGGATTGGTTAGGGTCTTGATCTTCATTTTCAAGCCCTCACTGAGCGCACTGAGTCCGTTCTGGCTGGCCGCCATGAGTGCCGGGTCTCTGGCGTTGCTGCTTTTCCCCTTCTCGTTCGCCTACTCCATTGTGCGCCATCAAGTCATCCCGGTCAGCCTCATCATCCGCCGAAGCCTCCAGTACCTGTTCGCCACGAATGGGCTGCGGATCATCTTCACGCTGCCTATCATCGGACTCCTTGTGACCCTCATCGCCAACCCAAACCGGACTCTGCCGGAGATACTCTTTCAAAATTCCATCTACTTTTATTTGCTGCTCATTGCCGCCTTCAGCTTGATGTTCCGCCGCCCTTTGAGCGAATGGGTTGATCGCAAGTTCTTCCGTGAAGCTTACAATCAGGAGAAGATCCTGCGCGAATTGATCGACGAGCTCAAGCATCTGGACTCACTGCCCGAAATGTCTAAACACGTGAGCGATCAGGTCGAACGGGCTCTGCATCCTGAGCGCATCTACCTTTTCCACCGCGAGGAGGAGAAGCGTGATCTCTTGCTCGGTCACTCCTCTGGCCAGACGGCGCAGGGCTTGCGCATCCCGGCGGAGTTTCAATTGCTCCGCTTCATGGAACGGGAAGGCCGCGCGGTAGAGTTTCCGCCGAAGAACAACCTGCCCTTTGTCGAGAAAGCATGGCTCGCTGGGCTTGGAACTAATCTGATTGTGCCAATCACCAGCACCAGCGGACGACTTTCGGGGCTGTTCCTGCTCGGCGAGAAGAAGTCGGAGGTTCCATACACGGCCACTGACCGCCAACTGTTAGAGGCCGTCGCCAGCCAGATCGCCGTTGTTTACGAGAATGTCCAACTCAAAGAGTGCGTCGTACGCGAGCAAAAGATTAAACGCGAGGTGCTAGCACGGATCGAGAAACAAGACATCTCTCTGCTCAGAGAGTGCCCGACGTGTGGAGCCTGTTATGACAACTCCGTGCAGTTCTGCGCAAAGGATCAAAGCGAGTTGACGCTAACGCTGCCAGTCGAGCGAACAATTGATGAGCGGTATCGGCTGGACCAGTTGATCGGCAGCGGGGGAATGGGCGCTGTCTATGAAGCGACGGACGTGCGGCTGCATCGCAAGGTGGCAGTGAAGATCCTGGGCGGGGGCTTATTTGGCAACAGCGAAGCGTTGCGGCGATTCGAGCGGGAAGCGCAAGCGGCGGCGCGGCTTACGCACCCACACATCATCACGGTCTACGACTACGGGGTGCTCAAGACCGAGGGCGCTTACCTCGTGATGGAACTCGTGCGGGGCGAAACGCTCGGCTCGCTTCTCAAACGCGAGCAGCGTCTTGCCCCTGCGGTCGCCGCCGAGTGGTTAGATCAGACGCTCGCCGCCGTCGGAGCGGCGCACCAGGCAGGCATCATCCACCGCGATCTGAAGCCGGACAACATCTTTGTTGCGGATGGGGAGAAAGGAAAACGGGTCGTCAAAGTGCTGGACTTCGGGTTGGCGAAAATTACTCATCAAGACGCGGCGGAGTCAAAAGGTCTCACATCCCCAATGACAACGCCCGGCACGGTGATGGGCACGTTCGGTTACATGTCTCCCGAACAACTGACAGGGGCGGCCGTGGACGAGCGCAGTGACATCTTCTCCATTGGCGTGATTGCAGTTGAAGCACTGACCGGGAAGCGGCCCTTCCGCGGTCGGACTTACCATGAGCTGTTGACTTCGATTTTGAGCGAGCTATTCCACCTGGAGCGCAGCGCACCGGAGATGGGTGCGCTCGATGAAGTCCTCCAAAGGTGTCTGGCGAAAGACCCCCAGGATCGTTTCACATCGGCAGCGGAAACACAGCGGGCACTAATCCCCGCAATCCGCCGCTGTCCTACGCTTACGCTTGACTCACACGTGAGTCCGATGCGGGTGACGCCATCCTGATGAAGTAGTGACCTCTCCGACGAACGCTGTCAGTGAGCTTTTTTTACAGCGTCGTATTAAGAAAGAAGCGCCACTGCGCATAGATCATAAATCGCGACTGATGTCACGCCGCGCTGTCGCAATGACACCTTACCTAAAGACAGCAAGTAAAATAGATGGCTCCGACACGGTCACTGATTTACCATAGGAGGCTGATAACTCGACATAACCCAATTTTCGCCGTGCGCCACGAAGGTGGCAAGAACCAGTGGATGAGAGTTCCACTCAAGCAGTTGTCAGTTCAGCTTGATAGCTACCCGAGCGGTGAGTTGGAGTAATCCGACCGGCCGAAGCCTCGGGAACAACAGTCCACTTTTGGTGGGCTAGCAAGTTCACAGGCCGTAACGCGAGTGAATCCCGAGCACGCCTC
>JACCTF010000489.1 GCA_013812565.1 Pyrinomonadaceae bacterium
GAGGGGCGTCGCCGGTTTCAACTGCCGCAAATTTCAGCGAAGTGGAAGTTGATACGGTCTTACAACGTGCCGCGACCGCAGCACTGGCGCAGCGTGAAGGAACGGTTGTGGTGATGGATGCGCAAACCGGGCGACTGCGTGCAGTGGTAAATTCACGCTTTGCCTTTGAGGAAGCCGTCTCGCCGGGTTCGACAATTAAACCGTTTACTACGCTCGCGGCGCTCCGCGTTGGGTTGATTAACGCCGATTCGCGCCTCGTCTGTCACGAACGCTACAAGCAAGGCGACTTCGAGATTGCGTGTTCACATCCCCGGTTCAAGCCTTCGTTCGATCCGGTCAAAGCGCTGGCCTATTCCTGCAACTACTATTACGCAAAACTCGGCGAAGGGTTGAGCGAGGGCACATTTAACGAGACGCTCGCTTCATTCGGGTTCGGTGCACGGACGGGCACGGGTGAACGAGAAGCATCTGGAATGTTGCCGCACAAAGCTTGGCGTACGAGCAACGCGCTCGGCGAGTCGCAACAACTGCTCGTCACGCCCGTGCAATTGATCACCGCTTATGCTGCGCTCGCGAACGGCGGACGCCTCTTCACGCCGCAACAGGCCGCGCCCCTCGACTTCGTGCCGCAGGAACGGGCGTGTCCATTTATCGCGCCGGGAGATCGTGTGCTGCTGCTGGAAGGTATGCGCGGCGCAGTCACTTATGGCACGGCATCGCGCGCTCGTTTGAACTCACTGCCCGGACGTATCTTCGGCAAGACCGGCACCGCCACGCCCGTCGACGATTTTCGTGCGCACGGTTGGTTCGTCGGCTTCGCGGCCGACGGGGACGCGGGCGAAACAGTACCGCCAAGTAGCGTCCAACTGGTCGTTCTTGTTTTCCTCAAGCGAGCCAGCGGGGCAGAATGCGCGGAGCTGGCTCGACCCATCTTTGAAGAGTATGCTCGGACACACACGAAACGCTCGGATGCTCTGGAACAGCAAGGCACGACGCGACGAACCGACGCCCGTCGTGCTTCTTCCGATGTCCCGATACAGATTCGTCTCGTGCGTGAAGATGCGATAAAGACATTATCACTCGATGATTATCTGTTCGGCGTGTTGGCGGCGGAAGCAAGCGTCGAGAATGAGTATGAAGCGCTCCGTGCACAGGCGGTTGTCAGCCGCACCTATGCGCTCAAAAACTTGCGCCGCCACCGTCAGGATGGTTACGACCTGTGCAACACCACGCACTGTCAAAGATACGTAACCTTCGAGGGCGAAAGCGCGCGTGCTGACTTTTCTGCTCTGCTGCATCGCGCAGTAAGCGAAACCTCCGGCGAGGTTCTGCGCGACGAACAAGGCCATGTGGCCGATGCCTACTTTAGCGCCTCATGTGGCGGCGCGACGGCCAACATGAAATCTCTGTGGGGCGTTGCCGCACCAAGCTATTTACGCGGAGTGCGTGATGAAACTTGTGCGGGCGGGCGCGACCACAGTTGGATCGACCGGCTCTCAATCGCACAGTTGACGAAAGCCTTGCAGAGCGACCCGCGCAGTAATATAGGCGCGCGACTCGACAACATAATCGTTATCAAGCGCGATGCGACCGGGCGTGCCGAGATGGTTGCGCTTGAGGGAGAACGACGCCGCATCTTGCGCGGGTGGGATTTCAAAATCATCATCGGACGCACGCTCGGCTGGAATGTGCTGCGAAGCACGCGGTTTGATATTGAGCGTACGGGAACGCATTTCGTTTTTCGCGGCAGCGGGTTTGGTCACGGTTTGGGTCTCTGTCAACGCGGAGCACACGTGATGGCCGAGCGCGGCGCTTCCTACCGCGTAATCCTTGGGCGCTATCTTCCGGGCACAAACGTCAGCGGCATCAAGAAGTCAGCCGCACAAATTCAAAATACATACCATAATATCCATCTTAGAACTGCGCTCGGCACATCTCCGCGTCGGGAGTCTCTGCCGCTGCGACGCACTCTCTCTAACGAGCATTTTCATATTAACTACCCGGCGCACGTCTCGCAGAGTGACATCGAAGTTGCGATGCGCACGCTCGAAGCGGCGCGCCGTGATGTCGCACAGCGTTTGTCGGCGGCATCGCTCAACTTCAATGAAGCGATGGTGCTCGACATTTATGTTCACAACATGACAGGAGAGTTTATCAGTGCCACAGGGCAACCATCGTGGGTGGCCGCGGTCACGACTCGCAATAGTCGTATTGATTTGCAACCGCTTGCTGTGCTGCGTCGGCGCGGCATACTCACTACCACTCTGCGGCATGAATACGTTCATGTTGTGATTGAAGCTCTCAGTCAGAGACGTCCGCCGCGCTGGCTGATTGAAGGGCTGGCGGCGTATGTTGCCGGCGAAGGACCGATGCTCATGCGCTCGGAGGTGGAAACTAAACTGCCGCTTGATGAGATTGAACGAAGGCTCAGCCGTCCCGGTTCGGCGCAGGAGATGCGCACGCTCTACGCCGCCGCTTACCGCGAAGTGAGTCGGCTTATCCGTCAGGAAGGTGAACCTCGTGTGTGGCGTCAGGTAGCAGGCGGTTGAGAAACTGGTGCTATTTCAAGGAAGTTGTTTTGAGAGTTGATCTTCACCACAGGGGCACAGAGGTAGCACAAAGAGTTGAATTTTTTTCTCTGTGTCCTCTCCAGTCTTTGCGATCTCTGTGTTAAAACTGCCTTGCATAACAGTTGCACTAACAAGGTCGGCAAAACATGAGAGCTTACAAGATTGATTCGGTTGTCTCATCGCGTGAGCGATGCACAAGCCGCTCTTTGAGGTTCGGCATTCTGTCGCTCAGCTTAAGCCTGCTGTCCGCTTCGCTTGCCGCGCAAGAGTTGCCGAGAGTTGCAGAGGTAGAACTGCAACCGCTCGCCGCACAAGTCGTGCGATTGGTGGAAGCAATGGATTACCTCGGCGTGCCACTAAGCGCCCCTGACAAGCAAAGATTGGAGCAGGCCGCGCGTGAAACGGATGCGGCGCGGGCGATCACCGAGATTCAAACTGTGCTTGACAAGCATTGCCTCGCAGACATCCACATCAACCCCGAGAGTCGCGTCAAGGTCGCGCAAGGTCCCGCGAGAGCCGAACTCGTTGAACATGGCTGGACATCGTATCTCGTAAAAGTTCGTAACGAAGCGGGCGTGACCGCGGAACTTAAAGCCACGAGTCCGAACGCGATGCGTGTCTTTGCACGGCCGAAGGAGTTCGTCGGCAGCCCCACCCCGCGTCAGACTGTGACGGCGCGCGATGTCGCCAACCGCTGGCTCGACATGCGCATGTACAACAGCCAGCCGCTTAATCAGAAGCTCTCCGGCCTCGCTCTCGAATACCGGATCATTCAGCTTTACAGTCGCGACCGGGGACGGCGCGAAGCCAAAATTAGTTTCAACGTCGGGCAGGGGACACAGGACATAGGCTTTCGCAACGATGTCCCGATCCTCTTCACATGTCGCCCATCAATGGATGTCACGCTGCGTGTGCTGGATGAGAACAATGCTCCGACGACTGCTTCCTTCGTCATCCGCGACGCACAAGGAAATGTTTATCCTTCGCAGGCTAAGCGTCTGGCTCCTGACTTTGCGTTTCATCCACAGATTTACCGCGCCGATGGCGAGCGGATAAGACTTCCGGCGGGAATTTACACCGTTGAGTTTTCGCGCGGCCCCGAATACCTGGTGACGCGTCAAGCGATGAAAGTTGTGCAGAACCAGTCGAAAGGGAAACCGCAAGTGTGGACGTTCCGACTCCAGCGTTGGATTGATGCGGCGAAGCTCGGCTGGTACTCGGGCGATCATCATATCCACGCCGCCGGTTGCATGCATTATGAAAGCCCGACTGAGGGCGTGCTGCCGCAAGATATGATCCGCCACATCGTCGGCGAGGCGCTCAGCGTCGGCAGCGTCCTGACATGGGGGCCAAGCTACTACTTCCAAAAGCAGTTCTTTGAAGCCAAAGTTAACCGACTCTCGACAGCTGAGAATCTGATGCGTTATGACCTCGAAGTATCCGGCTTCCCTTCGAGTCACTGCGGACATTTAGTGCTGCTGCGTTTGATGGATCAGAACTACCTCGGGGCCGAGAAGATCGAGCAGTGGCCCACGTGGAGTTTGCCCGTCTTGCAGTGGGCCAAGAGGCAGGGCGCAGTCACAGGCTTTGCTCATTCGGGTTGGGGCTTGGAAGTAAAGACGGATCGTTTGCCGAACTACGAGCTGCCGCCGTTTGACGGCATCGGCGCGAATGAATATATCGTTGACGTAACGCATGATGCGGTTGATTTCATCTCGACCGTGGATACGCCTTCGGTGTGGGAATTGAACATCTGGTATCACACCTTAAACAGCGGCTTTCGCACGCGCATCAGCGGCGAGACAGATTTCCCGTGCATCTATGGTGAGCGCGTCGGGATGGGTCGCAGCTACGTTAAGTTGGATAAAGGGCTTGACTATGATGCGTGGGTGGCGGGCGTGCGCGACGGCCGCGCGTATGTGTCGGATGGTAAAAGTCACTTGATTGACTTTCGCGTGAACGAACAGCCGGTTGGTACTAAAGGAAGCGAATTGAAACTTGATAAGCCAGCGACGGTGCGGGTCACGGCAAGAGTTGCCGCGCGGCTTGACGAGAAACCGAATGAAACGCTTCGCGCCAAGCGCTACGATGAGCAGCCCTACTGGGACATTGAACGAGCGCGCATCGAGGGGACGCGCGAAGTGCCGGTTGAGTTGATCGTCAATGGCGAGTCTACAGCCAAGAAGAGTATCCTTGCCGACGGTTCGATGCAGGTTGTAGCTTTCGATGTACCCGTTGAGCGCAGCAGTTGGGTGGCCTTGCGCATCCTGCCGTCATCACATACAAATCCGATTTTTGTTACGGTTGATGGCAAGCCGGTTCGCGCTTCACGCCGTAGCGCGGAGTGGTGTTTGAAAGCTGTCGATCAGTGTTGGAGCCAGAAAGCGCCGAAGATCGCGGCGACCGAGCGCGGTGCGGCCGCAGAGGCATACGAGCACGCGCGGGCTATTTACCGTCGGATCATTACAGAGAGTGTTGAGCCATGAAGCATATTTCGTTTGAGTGTACGGAACGCGAAACTTCACCACAGAGGCACAGAGGGACACAGAGGATGCACAGAGTAAAGATAAAAGGCAGAAGTCAGAAAGCAGCACGAGGCTTTTGTCTGCCCACTGCCCACTGCCTACTGCCCACTTTCCTCTGTGCCTCTGTGATCTCTGTGTTAAAAACTACCTTACGTAACTTGCCCCTTGAGATTGCACTAGCGTGTTACCTGCTGCTTCCCATGAACATATTCGCTCAAGATCGCCCCGTCGGCAGAGGTTTCGCGACGCGCTCTGAAGTCATCGCCCGCAGCGGCATGGCCGCGACGAGTCAGCCGCTCGCCACGCAAGTCGCGTTGGACATTTTGAAGCAGGGCGGCACGGCGGTCGACGCGGCGATTGCCGCTAATGCTCTGCTGGGACTCGTTGAACCCACGGGCAACGGCATGGGTGGGGATTTGTTCGCCATCATCTGGGACCCGAAGACGCAGAAGCTGCACGGACTAAACGCCTCGGGCCGCTCGCCGTACGCGCTGACGCTCGACTATTTCAAAAAGCAGAACCTGAAAAAGATTCCATCCTATGGGCCGCTTCCCGTGTCCGTGCCCGGCTGCGTGGACGGGTGGTTCGAGATGCACGGAAAGTTCGGACGGCTTCCGATGCCAACACTCCTTGCGCCGGTTATACAGTATGCGAGAGAAGGCTTTCCGGTGACGGAAGTGATTGCGGAAGGGTGGGAGCGCGGCGTCGCGCTCCACATGAAGTGGCCCGGAGTTAAGGAGACTTTTACATTCGAGGGGCGAGCGCCGAAGAAGGGAGACATCTTCCGCAATCCTTACCTGGCTAATGCGCTCGAAAGAATCGCACGCGGCGGCCGTGATGAGTTTTACAAAGGGGAAATTGCACGCACGATTGATGCGTACATGAAGCGGGTGGGCGGGTTCCTCTCATACAGAGACTTGGCCGAACACCGCTCGGATTGGATCGAACCTGTTTCGACAGACTATCGCGGCTATACGGTTTGGGAACTGCCGCCGAACGGACAAGGCATCGCCGCGTTGCAGATGCTGAACATCTTGGAAGGGTACGATCTGCGAAGCATGGGGTTCGGCACACCAGCGCACGTTCACCACTTTGTCGAAGCGAAGAAAGTGGTCTTTGAAGATCGCGCCCGGTTTTATGCTGATCCCGCTTTCAATAAAATTCCTGTTCGTGAACTGATCTCGAAAGATTACGCAAACGAACGACGCAAGCTGATCGACCCTGCACGCGCTGGCCGCAGCTACGATGCCGGGAATCCCGCGTTGAAGGAAGGAGACACGATCTACATGACGGTGGCTGATCGCGACGGCATGATGGTGTCGTTGATCCAGAGCAATTACCGCGGGATGGGATCAGGCATGACGCCCGACGGCTTAGGATTCATGCTGCAAGATCGCGGCGAGATGTTCACTTTAGAGGAAGGACAGTTTAATACTTATGCGCCACACAAACGGCCGTTTCACACGATCATCCCGGCGTTCATCACCAAAGATAATCAGCCCTTTATGAGCTTCGGCGTGATGGGCGGCGAGTTTCAACCCTTGGGTCACGTGCAGATCATCATGAACGTGATCGACTTCGGGATGAACATCCAAGAGGCGGGCGACGCTCCGCGCATCAGCCACTCAGGTTCGTCGGAGCCGACGGGCGAACGAATGACGGACAGCGGCATGGTGTCGTTAGAATCCGGCTTTCCTTATGAAACGATTCGCGAACTGATGAGTATGGGACACCGGATCGGATACGATCCCGGAGTTTACGGCGGCTACCAGGCGATCATGTTTGATGCGAAGAACAAAGTCTTCTACGGAGCTTCGGAATCCCGCAAAGACGGGCAAGCGGCCGGGTACTAAACGGGCGTCGGTTCAGTACAGGGAGCGGTAGCGACTTGTACTGATGAATGAAACCAGGTCGCTACCGCTCCCTGTGCTGTCCCGATGTTGCGTTGTCTGATTTAGAACGTAACTAAAGCTTGGTTAATAGACGTAGTATGAAGGGGCTGTGCTCTACTAATGAAGCACAGCCCCGCTTGTTTTCGTCAGGTGAGTTTAGAAGTAGAGCTTGATGCCGAACTGCAAACGGCGTGGGTCGTTGAGCTGGCTGTTAACGACGCCGAAGTTCTGGCTGTCTATGTTGGTGTCGCCCGGATTGAAACGCACGTGGTTGAAGGCGTTGAAGGCCTCTGCGCGTATGTCGAGCCGCATATTTTCGGTGAAGCGGAAGGAGCGGGCGAGCGAGAAGTTCTCGTTGATCTGCGACGGGGTGCGCGCTTGCGGGTTGAGTCGCGTGGCGTTGCCCAGTTGGCCCGTCGGTTGAGACGGGAAGACCGAACGATTGTAGAAACGGTCGCTGCCGCGATAATCCCCGTTGTTGTTCGCAATCCATCCTTCGTAACTCGAAACGGTAAGCGGGCAACGGCCGTTGAAGATGGGGATAGTGCCGCAAGCAGTGTTACTAATGAATCCGAGCGGCGTGCCGCTGGCATAGAGATGGACACCGGCGAGGCGGAAGCCGCCGAAGATCTTTGATAGCGCGCCTTCCTGCAAGAACCTTCGGCC
>JACCTF010000224.1 GCA_013812565.1 Pyrinomonadaceae bacterium
CGCGCGAACAGATGCGCCGCATGCTCGACAGCGCCGTGCTATCTCCGGATTAGGCATAGTGAAGATAAGTGGTCAGATGTCTCGTTACCAGCTATACCGCAGCGACCATGCATGAGCTAATGCCCAGTGCACTGGGAAACCATTCTAAAGCATTCACCGCGGGTGCGCGAAGCCGCGATAACGTGCGGCCGTGTGATAGTCTCCCCCGTTGTTTTGCCTTCTTTTGGGTCGGTCAGCACATACCGATAAACGTTCATCAATGCTTTATCGAGCGTGTTTGTGCCGACGTATGTCACCTCCGCATTTTTGAGATGCTCGTCGAGCACCCGGTTACGAATCAGTTAACTGAAGTCCACCGCCTTAACGGCGGTGATAGCTCTCGGGAATTTCGAAGTCGCCCGCCTCTTTGTCCAACGACTTGATTTCTACTGCCCCCTGAATGCTCAGCACGCCCCCCCCGGGCAGTCCTGCGCCTTTGCCCGCGGCCATACGACCCAGCGCACCCAGAAGACCTCCTCCGCGCTTGCCCTCCTCCTGCTCGCCACTGCTTTCGGCCTTGGCTCCTCCTGCGCCGAGGTCCCAGCGAAAGGCGTCGGCAACGCTTACCCCGCTAATCTTTCCCGCTTCACGGGCCATCTTCGCGGCAGCTTGGGTGAGCTGAGCCTGTGAAATCCCCAGCAAGCGCCCCAGTGCCCCGACCATTTCTTGGGAGCGACCAGCAGCGTCTTCTGTCGCCAAGCCAATCTTGGCGATGTAGTTGTGATGGAACGCCAGCTCAGTCTCTTGGAAAGCCTTGAGGAGTGGGGTTGCCTCGGTGTTCCACTGCTCGTTGTGGAACGTCCAACGGCTGCGCACTTTGCTTTCGATGTCCTCGAATTCAAGATAGCCGTCGGTTATGAATTGTTTACACGGCCAGCCGTTCAAGGTTCTCTCTTGACCGGTGGAGGTCACTTTGAAATCGGAGTCTACTAAGCGCACGGCCTTTTTTGGTAAGCGGCTTGTCTCCATCTGTTGCTCGCGGACATCGCGGTAGGTGGAGAGCGAAGACTCTTGATAGGTCTTCTTTTTCGGATCAAGCTGCCAGGCGACGCCCTTGTCCAGGCGCGTGATGGTGATGCCCGCTGCGTTCCCGCCAGCCATCTTGCCGACAACTCCTAAAAAGCCGCCCTTCATGCGTATGACAGAATCATCTCGCTTCATCTGCGGCGTGATCCATTCGGTCGAGTCGCTCTCTATCACGCCTCCAAAGATTGGCATACGCATATGGCGGACGACCTTAATCGCATCGCTTGTGCTTTGGCTATGGACGCGAACAACCGGGCGAGGCGAGCCAGCGACGAGTGTGCCCGCAGCCGCACAGAGAAGCACTGCGCCGAGCAAGACGAGTGTGGTGCTCGCGGCGACTCTCTGCTCATAGATTACTGTGTTCAGTTTCATGACTTGTGCTCCTATGAAAAAAGTGGCTTGTCTTCGGCGACGCGGAAGAGAATCACTAAGCTGATGCTTGCGAAGCTTCCATGTGCAGCCTTCTTTCGCGGTGCGATCAGAGCCGCACGAGTTCCACCCGGCGGTTTTTAGCCCGCCCTTCGGTGGTGGTGTTGGACTCTACCGATTTGGAAGCGCCCCAGCCTTTGGTGGTGAGTCTCTCGGCCGTGATCTTGAAGCGCGCCACGAGCGCGGTCGTGACTGCCGCCGCCCGTTTCTTTGAAAGCTCCAGGTTGTCATCATCCTGGCCGATGTTGTCGGTATGACCCTCAACGGAAAGCTTCCATGATGGATTGCGCTCAAGTACCGTCGCAATCTCTTTGAGAGTCGGCGTTGATTCAGGCCGGATTTCAGCACTATTGAAATCAAAATAGATGCCGTGAATATCGGCGCGGCCTTGTTGGGTGATCTGCTGTTCGAGCTTAGGCACTTGTTGGGCGGCCTGGGGCACGTTAATGGTGATGACCTGATAGCTCGTGCCGGATGAGTTGCTGACCGCGAGCCGTAAGGGGAAATCGGGGTCATCGAGAATCCAGCGGTGGGCTGTTGCGCCTTCAGCCGTGGCCGTGACGTGCAGTGCAGCGAGCATCTTGCGCTCGCCGTTGAGAATCACGGGGAAGGCAACTTGGCCGACGCGCCGGAGCGTCCAGGGGATCAGTTCTATTTCCGTTTGGTCCGGCGTCCCAGCCATTGCTTGGACAGCGGCAAGAACTCCAGACAGGGCGTTGTCTCGAATACCCACTTCGTCCTCCGGCCGCGCGGCGCGCACTTGCGCGACACCCTTTTGGCGGAGTTCGAGCAGAATGTCGGTCGAGAAGCTCAGGGAAGTTGAGCCGGGATTGCGCTGCACGTCCGTCCCCTGGGTGTTGATGAAGGTTTGCCTCACTGCTCGCGCGCTCTGTAAATC
>JACCTF010000227.1 GCA_013812565.1 Pyrinomonadaceae bacterium
CCGCGACGGGCGCACTTCGTGCCGGAGCAGGCAAGCTACAAATCGCCACGTGTCGTAGCATCGCCCACGTGGTCGCCGCCGCAGTCCCTGAAGCGCGCGTCTTTGCGCTCGCTGAAACGAAGACGGGAGACATCGCTGCTTCGGCCGCCGTAGAGATTGCGGAACGCGCGGGGCAAGTGCAGGCGACACTCATCGGCCCAGGCATGATCAGTGAAGATGCGGCGGCGCAATTAGTGGTTAAGATGCTGCCGCATGTTGAACGCACGACGCTTGTGATTGATGCCGTGGCGCTGATGTGCCTTGCTAAAGAGCCGACAATCTTGCAGTCGCTTGATAATCGAGCGGTAATTACGCCGCACGCGGGCGAGATGGCGAGCGTCCGTAACGTAGACAAAGATGCCGTGATAAGTGATGCCGCGAAAGTTGCGTGTGAGACGGCGGCGGAGATTGGTGCTGTCGTGGCATTAAAAGGAGCGGAGACATTCGTCGCTGCGCCGACAGGTGAATGCTACTGCAATCGTACGGGCAACGTCGGCCTCGCGACTTCCGGCTCAGGCGATACGCTCTCCGGCATCGTCGCCGGTCTTCTGGCGCGCGGCGCGCCGCCGCTGCAAGCCGCCGCCTGGAGCGTCTTTCTTCACGGACGCGCGGGCGATAGATTAGCAAAACGAATCGGGCCGCTGGGATTTCTCGCGCGCGAACTGCTCGCCGAAGTGCCCGCGTTAATGGCTGGGTTTGGTGGAAAGAAAAACAGGTGAAGCAGATTGTTCTGCATACGGTGCATTACTGTCTCTGAAGCAGCATCATGTCTTGAAACGAAAGTCCGCTTGGCAAGCCCGCCCATCTTCCGTATAGAGTTGGTCGAGCCAAAGTTAATCCATTCTTCCGCAAAAGCTCTCTAACATAATCTTCATTAAAAGCAACGGCGCTTTCCGGACTGTTCTTTTGTGCATACCGCCATACCGCATCGCCGTAATTGAATTGCAGTCTATTCAGTCCTCGCCTCGCTAAAGATTCCTGTTGTTCATTCAAGAGAAAGAATGTCGCCAAGCAATGTCCACGAGGTGCGAGCAGTCGCGCCGCTTCCTTCAGGTAACAATCAACCGCTTCGGGGCGCATGTGTGTAAAGACGGATTTCAGGAGGATGCAATCGAAGGTTTGATCAGCAAACGGAAAAGCGAAATTTGATGATCTGTCTACGCCGCGCGAATTGTACACATCATTCTGAAAGTCGATATGCGCGAACTCGAAGTTTTGGTAACGGTCGCCGATATTTCGCTGACACCAGGTGACGGAAGGTTTGTGGACATCGACGCCGGCGTATCCGCCTTGAGAATCGAGAAAATCCAACAGGTGCAAAGCCATCAAACCACAGCCACACCCGATGTCAAACACACGTTCACGCGGTTGAAGGTTGCAGATAGTTTGCAGATGCACCATGAACTCGGCACCCGACATCTCGAAAGTTCGGAGCGGTCCGACATAACGCCGCAGGTGAAGTGGCGGGAAATCCTTTTTGCCGTTGACGATTCGCGCTACGTAATCGAGCGGCTCCAAGCAAACATAAGCATAGCGGCGCAGGCTTTTAAGAAGATGCTCCGCGCCTTTAGGAAGTGTTTGTTTCGACAAGCTACTCACGCTTTGTTTCTCGCTACGAAACGAGGGAAGTTATAAAGAATCGGGGAGGCGAGCGGTATGCAAAGTAGACGAGATCGCTTTTATCTTTGCTCCAGTGGCGGGATGATATGCGGCGGAAACTCGACATCTTCGTACATGTCACGCAACTCGATGCGACAATCGAATGACGCGAGGAGGAGCGAGGCGTCGAGTTCGTTAATCTCCTCATAAGCCCAGCGCCCGGCATCGCCTTTGACATAGTGCGTGACGTGCGGGCGATGCTGGGCGATGAGCACGTACTCGCCGAGACTCTCGATTGATTTATAGTTGGTGAACTTATCGCCACGGTCGTAAGCTTCAGTTGTCGGGGAGAGCACTTCGACAATCAGTGTCGGATTGGTCAGTGCTTCGATGCCGCCGATTTTTTCATAGCGAGGTGTGTCACACAGCGCCGTTAAATCCGGGTAGCGGTAAGGCGGCAGACTCGGAACCTTGACGCGCAAGTTTGAAGGGAAGATACGACAACCACGACCACGTAGCTTGTTCCCAAGGTTGATGATCAAGTTAACGATTACCTGTTCGTGAGCGGGGCTGCCGCCACTTATGTTGAATACTTCTCCGTCGAAGTATTCGTACTTCTCTTCGGACAACTCCAACTCGAAATAATCTTCCAGCGTGTAGCGATGGCGTGTTTGGATTGACATCGAAAGCTCCTCTCAATTCCTACCGACAAACACTTTCGTGAGATTGCACGAGGACTTGTTCGCGCCGCGGCGTTTCAGCTTTGCGGCTGGTGACGTTGCTCGATCTCCCGGACGAAGGTTTCAATATCCTCTTCACGGAGCCAGTCATGGCGTTCCTTGGTGTAATCACCGGCGCCTTTCTGGAACTGCTGAAGAAAGCGCGCCATGCCGACAACACCTAGTTCGCGCGTTCCAACGCCTGCAAACCGGCGTTGCGTATCTCTTCAGGTGTCATGTCGCGTATATTCTTTTTCATCTTGTTACCATACTGCAAGGTGGTCGCCTCAACAATGAACAATCTCGATTATGTTCATTATGACAGGGGCACATATATAATAGACCGCACAAGAGTTATGAGGTCGAAATGATAAAGTCGGTACACTTCAAAAACTTTAAAGTATTGCGAAATGCAACGCTTCCACTCAGCCGCTTCACTTTGATCGTTGGGCCAAATGGAAGCGGCAAGAGCACGGCTATACAAGCTATCTCAATGGCATTTCCAGGTTCAGGCTCCTCCTATCCTAGTAGCATCCTCCCTGCTAGCCAGCAACACGCTGCTGAAGTAACTATCGAAATCACAATAAACTGGGATGTGGCTGGAATACCTGTGACGAGTAAATCAAAGTGGGGGCGTAACGCTAACGGATATTGGTTCCAAAAACCAGAGCATATCGATGCTCTCGGAAAATCAGTCGAGGCTGCTCTAGCGACAAACTTAGACAATGTGCTGTCGCGGGTCAGAGTCTTCTCCTTTGAAGCGGCAGCCATAAGCGCTTCGGCTTACCTTGATCCAGCCCCCGAGTTAAGTCTAAATGGCTCTAACCTCGCTGCAGTCCTAGACGATCTCCGTAATAGTGAGGAAGAAAGATTCGAGGCACTAAACGAGGAACTTGGACGATGGTTGCCTGAATATGATCGCGTTCTATTTGAAACCAAAGTGATGGGCCAGAGAACTTTCTCGTTGCGCACGCGTGTAGGGCGGCACCGCATTCAAGCATCCGATCTTTCCCACGGAACGCTGCTTGCGCTAGCGTTCCTCACCCTGGCATACCTTCCAAATCCTCCGTCAATCGTATGTTTTGAAGAGCCTGAGAGGGGCATTCATCCGCGATTATTGCGTGAAGTTCAAGATGCCATGTATCGTCTCTGTTACCCAGAGAACTACGGTGAGAGCCGCGACCCTGTTCAAGTGGTTGCCACAACCCATTCACCATATCTGCTTGACCTCTACAAGGATCATCCAGAAGAAATTGTTATTGCCGAGAAAGAAGGGCAAGAAACTAAGTTCGCGCGTTTGTCTGAAAAGCCCAACGTTGAGGATTTCCTACAAGACGCGCCTCTCGGAGAAGTATGGTACAGCGGAATCCTTGGCGGAGTTCCTAGCAGACCATGAAGATAGCTGTACTCGGCGAATCTCCAGAGGACGAGGCGGCAATCAAAATACTTGTTGATGGCGTTCTCGGTTACGAAACGCAGTTGGTTGATTTACCTCCGTTACGCACGCGCGGGTGGACCGTTATTAATCTGCTTCCCGCCATCATAAAAAAGCTGCATTATCAAACTGATGCAGAAGCGCTTGTTGTTGTTTGGGATTCTGATGATTCTCCTGTGCATCAAAGCTCACATGATGAAGCTAGTGGTGAGGGGGCGCGCTGTCGACTATGCCAAACGCGTAGTGTTATAAATTTGGAGAAGTCCAGACTGCGCGCCGTTCCAGGGCGAAGCGTAATCAAAACTGCTGTTGGGTTGGCAGTGCCTGCTATCGAAGCTTGGTATCGTTGCGGACTTGATCCGCATGTTTCGGAAGCAACATGGATACGGAAACTACAGTACGGAGAAGCAGGAATCTATACAAGGAAAAGCTTGAAAAACGATGTGTACGGTAATGACCGGCCATCGTCACCAATTAAGACGCTTTACGCCAACCAGTCTGCTTCCAGACTTGTCAGAGATCTCACACTACTTGAACAGCTATTTCCAAATGGATTTGGCCCGTTCGCACGTGATCTACGAAGTTGGCTAAGCTGATAAATCCGCCTAGCTAACATGCTTCAAGTTACCTGCCTGCAATCTTGACTATAAAGTAAGGATTACCTACAATGCCTCGTGAAATCAGTTTTTAGGCATTACCAAACAAAAAGCTTTAACGTGAAAGCTCTATGAAAGTCAGCGCGCAGGAAGAGTATGGGTTGCGGTGTTTGTTGCAACTGGCGCGGCTTGCCCCGGGCGAGTCTCTGACGCTGGGACAGATTGCTGAGCGTGAGGGCATCTCTTCTGCGAACACCGGGAAGCTGATGTGGTTATTGAACAAGGCGGGGCTCGTCACTTCAACGCGCGGTACAAAGGGCGGTTACATGCTGGCGCGTCTTGCCGCGGATATTCACTTAAGCGAGATCATCAAAGTTTTAGATAACAGCATGCTCGAAGGTCACTGCAAATCTTATACAGGGTTGCACGAGACCTGCGTGCATACGGACGATTGCGGCATCCGGCCGGTCATCATTTCGCTGCATGAGATTGTGCAGAGCGCGCTTGAGCGCATCACGCTCGCGCAACTCACAGGCACGGAACAGAGCGCGCACCAAGCTCTATATCAAATTCATAAGAACAGCCTAGAGGTCAGAGGATAGAAGTTAGAGGTTGGAAAAGACGATCTGTCCTCATTTAACCGCTAACAACTTAAAAATTATGAGCACTTCAAATATTGAGTTACTAGCAAACAGAGAATACAAGTACGGGTTCGTCACAGACATTGAATCAGAGATGATCCCGCGTGGATTAACTGAGGACACCATCCGGTTGATCTCTGAGAAGAAGAACGAACCCGACTGGATGCTACAGTTTCGCCTCAAGGCTTTTCGTCATTGGCTGAAGATGAGGGAACCGAGCTACTGGGCGAACTTCAATTACCCCCACGTCGATTATCAAGACATCATCTACTACAG
>JACCTF010000236.1 GCA_013812565.1 Pyrinomonadaceae bacterium
AGCGCCTACAAGGTTGGCAGTGCTTAAGGCACGCCGCCTAATCCGATACGTATTTATGAAACGGAGCACTTAGTCGTCGGCGGTTCGTCAACTTTGGGCGGGCTTCAGCATGCCTTCATCTACGGCAACAATATGATGTTGGATTTGAACGACTTGATACCCTCTGGCTCCGGCTGGGTGTTATCCGTCGCCAATGACATTAACAACCTCGGGCAGATCGTGGGCACCGGCATCTTCGGCGGCCAATAACGCGCCTTTCTCCTAACACCTTTCCAGCAGCAACCCGTCCCTGAACCAACGACGCTGCTTCTACTCGGCACCGGTTTAGCAGCAGTCGCCGCACAGGTTCGCAAACGGCGCGCGTGCGGCAAAAGCATAGACTTGTAGTTTGAAGCACCGCCACTCATCCCACTAACCCACCCGTGCGCCGTAGAGAAGCTTGCGGGTGGTTCCAAATGGGCCGCGCTCCTCTGCGTGTGCTGTGCATCGCGGCCTCCCGTTCAGTTGCAAGGTGCACCGCGTCCCCACAGTGTGGCGGCTTAAAGACTCTACTTTCTTCGGCTTGTATGATCGGCGAACACACTGTTATAAATGCCAAGCTAAAGCTTGTTCGTTAAGTCTTACTGCAGCTTCCCTGCTGCAAGCTTAAATTCACCGTGGAGAGAATATGATGACAAGAAAAATCCTTATCGTCACAGGTGACGCAGGGGAAAGCTATGAAACCCTTTATGCCTATCACCGATTTTTGGAAGCCGGTTATGAGCCGGTCATCGCTGCGCCGAGCCGACGTTGGCTCCATTTGGTGATGCACGATTTCGAGCCGGGTTGGGACACATATGTTGAACGGCCCGGGTACAAGATGCAATCGGATATAACTTTCGATGAAGTCTCGACGGATGATTACGAAGCGATTCTGATCATCGGCGGAAGAGCGCCTGAGTATCTGCGTAACAATCAGCGTCTGCTCGAAATGGTCAGGGAGTTTCACGCTAAGGACAAGTGGGTGCTTGCGATCTGCCACGGAATTCAAGTGCTGATCAGCGCCGGTTTGGCTAGGGGGAACTGCCTCACTGCTTACGAACATATCCGGTATGAGATTGAAGCGGGCGGCGGCAGGTACAGTACGAAGCAAGCTGTGCGCGATGGTCGAATCATCACGGGCCAAACATGGCAATCTCATCCTGAGTTTTATAGGGAAGTTTTCTCGTGTTTTGAGAATTCGCAAGAAGAAGCGCCAGTCATGGCTACGGCAGCTAGCGATTAGTTCATCAAAGCAGAGTTTGATATGGCGTTGCTTGCCATACACTCAATGGATATTAGCTCTAGGCCAGTGTCTATTCCAACAAGGGAACCATAGCGAGTATGAGCAAACACAATCGAAGATATTTTATCAAGGCATCTGCAACCGGCGCGGCTGGCCTCGCGATGATGAGCAATTTTCCGCAGAGCATCTTTGCCACAAGCAACTTGGAAGCGACGGCTCGTGTAGCTAACGCGGCAAAAGCACGCGCCAACGGATTCGATCTACGCTTCCGTCAGATTCACCTGGATTTCCATACCAGCGAACATATCGAAGGCGTCGGAGCAGAGTTCGACCCCGAGCAGTTTGTCTCCACACTTGAACGGGCACGCGTGGATTCCATCACCTGCTTTGCACGCTGCCATCATGGCTATATCTATTACGACACGAAAGCCTTTCCTGAAAGACGCCACCCACACTTAAAGAGAAACCTGCTCAAGGAACAGATCGAAGCTTGTCACAAACGAAACATACGCGTCCCCATCTATTCGACGGTTCAGTGGGATCAGTTCACCTCCGACGCGCACCCGGAGTGGAGAGTAGTTACTGAACAAGGCACGCTCCAGGGCACTCCTCCCTACGAGCCGGGCTTCTATCGTTTGCTATGTCTAAACTCTCCGTATGTCGATTTCCTGAAAGCGCATCTCAAAGAGCTTTTCGCGACGGTTCCGGTAGACGGATTATTTCTCGATATCGTTAAAGCGCAAGACTGTTCGTGCCGGTATTGCCGAACTGGGATGGAAGCTAAAGGGCTTGATCCTTCCGTTGCGAAAGCGCGGCAGGAGTATGGCCTGAATGTGACTAACACATTCATACGCGGGATGAGCCACTACATCAGAACGTTTGATAAAGATTGCAGCATCTTCTACAACGGCGGGCACATCGGTCCGGAGCAGCGAAGCATCGCTGATGCGTATTCACACTTCGAGCTTGAATCGCTGCCGAGCGGCGGTTGGGGTTATTTGCACTTCCCTCTGTCGATGCGCTACGCGCGGACGCTCGATGTGGGCTGCTTGGGGATGACCGGCAAGTTTCATACTTCGTGGGGCGATTTCCACTCGCTCAAAAACAAACAAGCGTTGCAGTTCGAGTGTTTTCAAATGCTGGCCCTCGGTGCCAAATGCTCCGTCGGCGATCAACTTCATCCTTCGGGGAAGATCGATCAACCGACTTACGATTTGGTCGGATCGGTCTATTCTGAAGTAGAGAAGAAAGAAGCCTGGTGCCGGAACGCAAGCGCGATGACGGACATCGCCATGTTTAGCCCCGAAGAGTTCATCGGCGGAAGAACCCCACCACCGGCGCTTGGTGCGATACGCATGTTGCAGGAAGCTGCTCATCAGTTCGACTTGATCGATTCCGCAACGGATCTCTCCAAGTACAAAGTCATCGTGATGCCTGATGAGATTACGGTGAACGCCAAGCTCGAACAAAAGATTAATCAGTATATGACCGAGGGCGGAGCCGTAATCGCGTCCTACAACTCAGGGATGAACCAGGCGAAGAA
>JACCTF010000249.1 GCA_013812565.1 Pyrinomonadaceae bacterium
AGAGATTTACACATGTGGGGAATTAGAAAGTGGACGGCAATCACGCCCATGCGCATGTGGATTGAATGCGATTTGCCAAACCGCTCTCTGCGCTTCCGCGTCATAGTCGTGCGTCCCATCTATACGCAACTCGCTGAGTTCTCTTAACTGTCGTTCGGTTTCGGGTTTTAGCACCAATGGTGCTAAATTCTCTAACACTCCAACTGCGGCGACATCACGCCCGTGCGCATGTGGATTGAAAGTCCCCAATTGGAGACATTCCCTCTAATGAAGCGTCACGCCCGTGCGCATGTGGAGTTACCAGTGTGATGTCAAAAACAATGAAAGATCAAGGAATCACGCCCACGCGCATGTGGAGTTACCGCAAGCCGCTGCAAGCCGCTACAAGCCGCTACAATCACGCCCACGCGCATGTGGATTGAATTCCGTATCAACACGGATCACGTCCGCAGAAGGCGAAAACCACTTACCACTTCTTATAAGCGGTTTTAGACGAGGCGAAGCCGAGTGTAGCGACGCGCTACGGTGTCTTATGAATGCTCAAGAATCGGCGCGGAGCGTGACCCTTGCGATCGGTGACGCGGATCATGTCTTCTTCGCGCTTTTACGTGGGCCACGCGGGCCGGGTTTGTCTTTTTCGAAGGACAGCACATCCGAACGGTACACAAGTAGTTTTTCGTACTTCCGCACTGATCGCAACCTTCCTCGCCTGGCGAGTGAGCGGATCGCCTCGGCTGTGACACCTCGCAGCCGCGCCGCCTCAGTGATAGTGATCATCTCTTCCTCGTCTTTAGCCTTCACGAATAATTATGTTTGACAAACGGTTATAATAGACTTACCCTCCGCACTAATTTCCATACGCATTCTATAGCCAAACTTGTTTAAGGGAAATCGTTATGTGTGCGGACAGACAAACCCTCGTCGGTAACTCTCCAGGGATGCGCGAAGGTTGTCGCGCTGTAAGGAGTGAACGTGAGTAGCAACACAAAAGTTTATGACGCAAGCGTTGATGCTTCTTCCGCAGGGGCCACACCCGAGGCCGCAACTGACACCCCCGCTGCCATTCCTGCTACCTCTATAGACTCTGCCGAGCGGGCGACAACAAGCACACCGCTCTACCGCGACCCCGAAGATGTCCGCCTGGTTTTCTCCCTGTCACAGACCGCGACGATCCTCGCCTTTGTCGTGCTCGCGCTCGGCGGCTTCTCCCTTTACATGACCTTCAGATCGCCGCCGCTCATCGTCATCGACCGGACGAAGGAAGGCGACCGCGTTGTACTCATGGACGGGCAACAGATCGTTGACGGCGTGGCCCTCACGCGTGACCGCAGACCCGGCGACGAGGACAAACGCACCGCCGCTAACATCTTCTCCGCGCGCCTCTACAGGGTGGACCCGCAGACCAGAAAGACCGACCTTGAGAAGTTGATCAAGATGATGGTTCCCGGTGCGGCGGCGGAACTGGTGAGGCTGCTTAAGCCGGACCTGGAACAGCAACGCCGGGAGCATTGGCAGACATCTTGGGAACCTCAAGTCACTTCGATTGATCCGGCCGATGCCTACACCGTGCGAGTCGTCGGGCGCCAGCACATTACCCGCGTTGCTAAGAACGAAGTCGCGCAAGAAGCCCGCCAGTTGACCTTCAATCTGAAACTGTTGTTTGACTCGCGCGGGCGGGTTGAGGACAACGACCGAACCGGCTTTTTGATCGCCGACCTGCGCGACTTCCGCATCATCAACGAACCAACTGCACTCACTTCCAACGACCCGACGCGGAGGTAGTGATGCCGGATTCCAGAGTTGAATCACTCGTTCCAACCCCCGAGAAGCGTAACGGGGCGCTACGCACCCGAAATTTTAGGTGACACGTCATCCCTAAAGGTTTGTGTCTGCGCCGTATACGCACGTAAACACTGTCTACAAATGTAGACAGTTGAAATCAAAGGGCTTAGCGGATTCTGTCTACAAATGTATACAGGCCGTCTACAAATGTAAACAAGCAAAAAGGAGTTTTTAGGCGATGTCAACACCAAAAACCTCAGAGCAAAAGGCAGAGTTTAAGAAGGATAATCAGCCGCACGTCATCAGCTACCGGCTGACTGAAGAAGACTACCGGGAGACGGAAACATTGGCCGGCGTGCAAGGAATTTCCGTGAACGAACTGTGCCGCAAGACGCTCGTGGCGTGGTTACAAGAAGGCCGGGGTATGACCTTAAACGAGCGTCTGATTTACGAGGAGATCGCCCGCTTGCGCTTCGTCACCGGGCAATGTTTCAAGCTGCTGGCGAGCGACGAGTTGGACAAGGAATCATGGGAAAAAGTGCTAGAGGTAGAAGGGAAAAAGGGCAAAGAGATCGCCGACAACTTGCTGCGGCGGGCGATGGCTTCCGGAGGGGCACGCAACACGAACAAGGGAGGAGAAGAAGATGGAGAAGAATGAGGCTGTTGATGTGTGGGAGCAGGAGGAAGCAGACATCTTAGCGGCAGCCCGCGCACAGGCAAAAAAGGTTGCGAGCGGGCGGTATAAGAGGAGTCCGATTCCCGGCACTTGCCACGAAGACTTGGTGCAAGAAGTCATGCTGAAGATGCTCAAGCACCTGCGGAAACACAAATCTGGGGAGGAGCAAATAAGGATCGAAACCTTACTGAATTACGTCAGCAAGGCGACGACGAATCACTATTACACGATGCTGCGTAGACCTTACTGTTCCCAGGAGGTTGACTTGCACGATGGCAGCGAAGAGGACACAGAACAGGACGCGCGCGAGTGGTTCACTTGCAGGCTTGTCTCGCCCGAGGACAGGGTGGTTTACCGGGAAGCATTAGAGCAGGCGTGGGTCAGAATATGCGAGCTGCCGCGTCCTCAATTCACTGCTTTCATTCTGCTTCAGCGCGACGGGTTTGACGGAGACGACATCGCCAGTATGCTCCTTGATGCGGGCCTGTGTAGTAGGGGGCAACTCGCCGCCAAGATGGAGATGGCGGAGCAGGAATTGGAAGCCTTGTTGCAGTTAGAGCGGCGAACAGTGGCAGAGGTCGGGGCACTACTTGGAATATCCGCAGTGACGGCAAACATCAGGCGCGACGAGGCGAAGAGATACGTCACAGGACAGCCACAGCGGAGGAGAAAGGCCCCGCTCGGCACCGATTGGCGGAAGGCGCGCGCGATTCGTTATCTCTAATAAGATAGAAGACAAGTTCGGACAGCTATCTGACTATTTGATTCAGCAACTCAAAACTCCGTCCGTCAAAATGTCTTCTGCGTAAGTCCTAAGTTTGTGTTACGGCTTGCGGCACAGAACTTGGTACTGCGCGCCGATCGGCAACTTTGAAACGATCGGCTCAATCCCCCTCAACCAACGCAGCACGCGCGGAAAGATAAACAGGAAATCAGTTCGCAGAACTTCGAAGCCGCCAGCTCGGAGCAGCCTTCGCGCTTCGAGAAACGAAAGGGTGGCGGCGTCGTGATCAAAGGGACATCGGCTCATCACATAACGAGTGCCAGGATTCCAAGGATTGTTTTCCCAGAGGGCGAACAACCCGCCGGGCCGCAATGAGCGGTGGACGTAATTGACGGCCGTGGCACGCTCGCCGGTGGCGATGTGGTGAAACACACCGTTGCAAAACGCTAGATCAATTTGTTCGCCCGGCTGGTACTGGCTCAGCGGTAGAAATTGCGTACAATCCGGATCGTAAGTTCGTTTCGCCACCTCCAGGGACTTCGCCGAGACGTCAACGCCGAAGACAGATTCGACCCCAGTTAAGTCGAGTAAGAAGCTTACAGATGAACCCGTGCCACAACCAAAATCCATAACTGATTTAGGCTGCTCTCCTAACCGCTGCAGACAATCTGCCAGCCACGTAATGCGACCTTGAGCGAAGTAGCTCTTATCCTCTCCCGAGACGGAAAGACCCTGGGCGAGCGCTGCATCGTAGTCTTCAGCGTATTGATCAAATTCAGCGTTGTCGATCATCGTCTTCTTAACCCCAAGATGCTCAGAAAGAAGCTTGACAAAACAATTTGGCACCCGAGGGTTAGCGAGGTGATCGCCGGAATGATCATCCGCAGGGTTTCCGAGGGATCCAGCGGGCCGAAAGAGCGTGCGCTCCAAGAGCTTAATGCATAAACGGAACCGGCCAGCCCGGCTACGAGGAGAGCAGTTCCAACGATCAATCCCGCCTCCAGGTTGATAAAGCGAAACACCTTGTTCAATCGGGGATCATCAGGAAGCAGTCCTTCGCTGATCGCAAAGATTTTAGTGAACACCGCGAAAACAACAGCCTGAAAGCCAATTACAATCGCTACCGCCCCGTACAGCAGCGTATGGACATTGAAGGTAACGCCTCCGACAACTCTTGACCCGGGTAAAAGCCACAATCCTGTTATCAAACCGAGAAGCATGAGCAATGCGCCGGGGTAGAGGAACAGCCAGCGTGGACTGTAGAGCAGTAGGAACCGCAGGTGTCGCCACCCATCTCGCCAGCTACGCAGGTGTGGTGGGCGGCTGCGACCATCGGGCGAGAGCGTCGTCGGCACCTCAGTGATCCGCAGCTTGTATAGTGTGGCTTTGACCACCATTTCGCTGGCGAATTCCATCCCGGTTGTTCGTAAGTCCAGCCGTGTGATCGCGGCTTTACTGAAGCCACGCAATCCGCAATGAAAATCGCCGCACGGACTGCGAAATAGCAGGCGCCCTATTCCCGTCAGGGCAGGGTTTCCTAAATACTTGTGGAGAGGCGGCATGGCCTTCGGTTTGATGCCGCCTTTGAAGCGGTTGCCCATCACCAGGTCATAGCCCGCTCGCAACTTTTCGACGAATGGGCCCAAGTTAGTGAAGTCGTAACTATCGTCGGCATCACCCATGATGATGTACTTACCGCGGGCAGCGGCAATGCCGCCCATCAAAGCGTTGCCGTATCCTTTGGCTTCGACGTGGACGACGCGCGCGCCCAGGCAGGCGACGATTGTCTGAGACCCGTCGGTGCTGCCGTTGTCGGCGACAATGATTTCGCCCGCAATCTGGTGCTCACGTAACGATTGTTGGGCCTTCCCGATGCACGCCGCTAAAGTGTCGGCTTCGTTCAAGCACGGCATCACAACAGAGAGTTCCGGCGCGAACTCTTCATCTGTCGATATTGGAGCTGCGGCTTTTTCCAACCCCGAGCCGCTTTCAACTTCGATCCTTACTGTGCTCATTGAGCTGAGCACCCCCTTATCCCGGATTTTCGAAGACTGTCAGAAGATCGCCGTACTGGCTGATCTTGAACACTTGTTCGCCGTCCCGCCATTCAGCAAATTGTGTCAGAATTCTGAAGCCATTCGCTTCAAGAATCGCCCTAAACGTTTTAGAAGTCAGGTTGCTCCGCCAGCCCCCGTGGACGCCCCCGTCTTGTCCATGATGAATTGCGGCATGGCCACCCGCCCTTAACACCCTCTTGAACTCTTTAACATATTCCCCGGCCTCCGGCGCATTGATGTGAACGAACACATCGAAGGACCAAATAGAATCGATTGAGTCATCCTCAACGAGTGGCACTTCCGAACCGTTACTAACCAAAAACTCCGCGTTGTCGCAGCCTGCGAACTTCCTTTTGCAGATCTCGATGCACCGGTCTGAGATGTCGATGGCAATCAGATGGCCGGCGATCTTCTGCAACGTTTCGGTCCAGCGTCCGGCTCCAGGTCCGACTTCGAGAATGCGTCCGCCTTTTGTCATGTACTTCAGCAATACGCTGTCAGTTAGCGACTTTTTCCATTCGACGGATGGCGTCCATTCTTCGCCGCCGCTCTCCCAATCCCAGCTTCGCCAGATCTCGCGGTTCATAGCGACGCTATGGATACCCGGCAGGTCGCGTTTCGTTCTGAGCTGATTCATGCGAGTATAAACCGAGTCGGCGATCGAGCTCGCCGCATAGTAAAGAATCAGGTGCGTCGTCCAGAAGAAACCGTTCTCCAAGAGCGCGGTGCGCATAAGCTGAATTTTCTGTACGAGCCCGATCTTTTTTCGATTGGCGACTATATCTTTCATAACTGGCTTCCACTACGGGCCTGCGAAATAGCGTTATGTTTATACGAAGTGGGCGACATCCGAAGAGCAGCGT
>JACCTF010000036.1 GCA_013812565.1 Pyrinomonadaceae bacterium
GGTTGGCAATGCGTAAGGCACGCCGCCTAACCCGATACGTATTTATGAAACAGAGCACTAAGCCTCAAGTAGCAGTGGCATCACGCTGCTACAAGCTCAATCTCAAACGTCCGTACTTGCTATCTAATCGTGGCTTTCAGCGGCTTGCTTGAATCTCGCGGCTGCACTTGGCATCATGTACTGTGATTATTTTTGAACTCATTGGCAAAATCACGAACATAGAAACAATCGCCTCTGGCAGCAAGATTCGCGACATTGAACGATTGCGTAAGACATATGGCTTAGGACGGTGGCGCAAGCTGAAAGGAATTGTTCTTGTTCGCCTTGAGGATGGTACGGAGTCCGATGCTGAACTGCACTGGTATGAGGAGCATGGCATTGGCAAGCAGGAAATGAAAGTTAAGGAACTGCTGGATTAAATCTTATGAAGATAGAAAACCCAGAACTTAAGTTTGCTGTGTGTATCAATAATGAAGGCTATCCTGCTTCATTAGAGTTGCGGAAGATTTACCAAGTTGTGCCCGATGAGAAGGCAGCCAAGCACAACCTTGTGCGCGTGATTGATGAATCAGGAGAAGATTACCTGTATCCAGAGAGGTTCTTCGTATCTATCGAGTTGCCGCAAGCCGCAGAAGAAACTTTCCTTCACGCCCCGTGATTGTGTTCACAGCCGCCCCCGAACAAGCGCTTGCACCTGACCGCGAATGGCGTAGCTTTCAAGCGCAAGGCTTGGATGGTTTAGAGGTTGAATGCGCGGCAGGTGAAGCGCGGCGTTAGCCATCATAAAGTGTTGCTTAGAAACCACTGATGAAAATAAGGCAGGTCTGACGAAATCAATAACTTAGCTGCCTATTTTCACGGCAGCTAGCCAAAACGTTGAGGCCTTCGTAATACGCGCGTTCGGCACGGTGAGCGAACCGTCCCTTAGAGAAGCGATCATCGAAGCTCTGCGGTTCCAATTAGGCATGAACTCATAGCAACACCCGAGGAAGACGAATAATGAAGTCACATATCAAAGCTTGTGTACTCTTGCTTTCGCTGAGTCTGACGATGCCCGGAGTTGCACTTCACAAAGGTCAACAAACAAAGCGAGCTGAAGGAAACGAAATGCGAAACGCTCCAACTAAAGATGAGCTTGACAAAATGATACGCCGCTTTGCGCCGACGGAGATCACCGCCGATGCCTCGCGTCTTTCAGTGAACGACCGCAAGGCGCTGGATAAAATTATCGAAGCAGCACGCTACATGGACGAGATTTACCTGCGTCAGGTGTGGAGCGGCAATGTCGCGTTGCGAAGTAAACTGCAAGCCGACCGCACGCCGCTCGGCGGGGCGCGTTTGCATCACTTTATGCTCAACAAAGGGCCGTGGTCGCGCATAGATCGGGACGAGCCGTTCATCCCCGGCGTGCCTGCGGAGAAACCACCGCAAGCGGGTTTCTATCCCGACGACATAACGAAAGCTGAATTCAATTCGTGGCTACAAACTCTCGCTGAGCAGGAGCGCCGGCATGCCACCGGATTCTTCCATGTCGTCCGGCGCGGCGCGGAGGGGAAACTTAAACTTGTGCCGTACAGCGAAGAGTACCGCCAGCCTTTAGAACCGGCAGCGCGGCTGCTTCGTGAAGCCGCTGAGTTGACAACCAATCAAACGCTCAAGCGGTATCTAACTCTGCGCGCCGATGCTTTCATGTCGAACGATTATTATGCGAGCGATGTGGCGTGGATGGATTTGGATGCGCCGATTGATGTGACCATTGGGCCTTACGAGGTTTACGAAGACGAACTGTTCAACTACAAAGCCGCGTTTGAAGTGTTCGTCACCTTGCGTGACGAAGCCGAATCGGGGAAGCTCGCGCGCTTTGGCAACTACCTGCAAGACCTCGAAAACAATCTGCCGATTGACTCGCGCTACCGCAATCCGAAGATCGGCGCATTGTCGCCGATCCGCGTTGTTAACGTCGTGTTCACCGCAGGCGATGCAAACCGCGGCGTGCAGACGGCGGCTTTCAACTTGCCGAACGACGAGCGCGTCGTTGCCGAGAAAGGCTCGAAGCGCGTGATGCTGAAGAACGTACAGGAGGCGAAGTTCAGCAAAGTCCTTCAACCGATCTCAAAAGTAACGCTCGATCCGGCGCAGTTGAAAGATGTTTCCTTCGAAGCTTTCTTTACGCACATCCTGGCGCACGAACTGATGCACGGACTGGGGCCGCACAACATCAAAGCTAACGGCAAAGCGACGACCGTTCGCCAACAACTGAAAGAGCGTTACTCAGCGATTGAGGAAGCGAAGGCCGACGTTACCGGACTCTGGGCGTTGCAGTATCTGATCGATAAAGGCGTCGTAGATCGCCGGCTTGAGGGGGAGATGTACACGACGTTTCTCGCCTCGATGTTTCGCTCGGTTCGCTTCGGCATTACGGAGGCGCACGGGCGCGGCGTCGCATTGCAGTTCAACTATCTGACGGATGAAGGCGGAATCAAATACAACGAGGCGACCGAGAAATTTCAGATTGATCCAACGCGCATAAAAGAAGCCGTGCGCAAGTTGACCGGCGAAATCCTCACCCTGCAAGCTGAAGGCTCGTATGAAAAAGCCGGCGTGATGCTTGATAAATACGCCCGTATCGGCGCGCCGATGCAACGTGCGTTCGATAAGCTGAAGGACGTGCCGGTGGACATCGAACCGAAATTTACCTCAGCCGAAAAAGTCGGGGGCGGCGGGAGAGAACCTTGAACTCCGCATGGATTTTAACAAGTGTGCTGACACTGATGTTTACCGGCAGCGCCATCGGCAAACTGATGGGCGCGCAACCAATGGTTGAGATGTTTGCGAAATGGGAATTGAGAGATCACCTGTTTTTGATCGGTGCCACAGAGTTGATCAGCGCCCTGCTTTTCTTCATTCCGCGAACCACTCCGCTGGGGATGTCGCTGCTGTCCGCATATCTGGGCGGAGCAATCGTCACGTACATGCAAAATGGTGAACCGTACTTTGTTCCGGCAGTGATGCTCATTCTAAATCGAAACACGGGAGATTGGGACACTTCCCTTGATAGAGTTTTATGTCTAAGCACCGAAGGTGCGAAATTCAATAGCCCGGCGCATCGCGCCGGGAAAGATGCAAACGAGATTATTAGCCCTGACAGGGCGTCATAAAGGCGTCATAAATAGGTCGGATTATTTCGCCCCTGCAGGGCTTGATACACGGTCTGCTAAGTGACCCGGCGCGATGCGCCGGGCTATTGAAGTACGTCCTTTCAGGACTTAAAGAGATCGCCCCTGGAACGCGACGAGTAATGTGGCAAGTGTGCCAATGTTGTAAGTTTCGATTTAGTATCCGGTAATCAGGCTTGTGAGCGGCGTTGAGCGGGAAATGCAGGGATTTACGGCGGTTTTAGCTAACTGTTAACCAAGTATACAGTGGATACCTGGTATCCAACGAGGCTAAGGCAAGGCTGTCTCCTCCTGTCTCGACTCTGTTTCTTTGTTCATGAAACTTCAAATTAACAACTCGCGAACCGCATTGCTTGAAGCCGAGCTAAGAGCTACCGACGCATGACCCCTGAAGTCAATTCATCCATCAATCCTTTGGCAAGAAGATCGTCCATTTCGGCTGATCTCTCGGTCGTAGTGCCCTCGTATAACCATGCGCCCTTTATCGAAAGGTGTTTGCGCTCAATCTTCCAACAGACCCTCGCTCCACAGGAGTTGATCGTGATCGATGATGGGTCGAGCGATGACTCACCGAAACTAATTGAACGAGTTCTCAAGGATTGCCCGTTTGCATGCGAACTGATGGTGCGCCCCAATCGCGGCTTGCCCGCAACGCTCAACGAAGGATTGAAGCGCAGCCGCAGACGTTACTTCGCATACCTCGGCTCGGATGATCTCTGGCTCTCCGAGTTTCTCCAGGCCCGCGTCGCGCTTCTGGAAGCGCGCCCCGCAGCGGTGCTCGGGTACGGTCACGCTTTCCTCATTGATACACAGGACCGAATTATCGAAT
>JACCTF010000349.1 GCA_013812565.1 Pyrinomonadaceae bacterium
TGCCGGCACGGCGATCACTGGCGAAACGAAAGACACGAACCACATGGCGAACTTCGTCGAATGCATACGCACACGCAAAGAGCCGAACGCGCCCGTCGAGATCGGCTACCGCTCGGCCGTGGCGGCCCATCTGGCAAACATGTCATACCGGCAGAAGCAGCGCGTGACGCTCGAATCGGTGATGCAATCGGCGCGGAGATAGTCGCACATCCTAACCCGATAGAATCGCCGACCCAGTGCGGCGCATAACTGAGTTCCGCGTTTGTGAATTATGTCCTCTCTGTTGAAAGAGTAATTTGTCTTGTTCGATTTAGCTTTTGGAGATTGTTGTGCAAAATAGTTCTGCTTTAGTAAGGGGTGCCTTAACGATCATGTTAGGAGTTTTACTGATGACCATGTGCCTGAGCCCGGTTAAAGCGCAGGCGATCACCGGGCGTATTTCCGGCACCGTTACAGACCCGGCGGGCGCGGTCTTACCCAACGTTTCAGTCACCGTCACCAACGAGGCAACCAACCTTGCACGAACCGTCACGACCGACGGCGACGGCTTCTACACGGTGACGAACTTGCCGGCCGGCAACTACATTGTCGTGGTCGAGCAGAGCGGCTTTAAGAAGTTCTTGAAGAACGGCAACAACCTCACCGCCGACGGCCGCCTCACCGTTGACCTTGCGCTTGAGACCGGCGAGGTCACGGAGACGGTCGAGATCACGTCGTCGGTCGGCGAAACGGTTAACACCACGTCGGGCGAGGTGGCGCGCGTGATCGATCGCGAGCAGGTGCAGAACCTGGCGTTGAACGGGCGCAACTTCATCCAGCTCGCGACGCTGATTCCCGGTTCCGCCTTGCTTGACGACAACCAGCTCGCCTTGACGACGAGCCTCAACGTTAACGGCGCGCAGTCCGTCAACGGCAACCGCACCAACACGACGAGCATCACGATCGACGGCAGCAACAATCTCGACTCCGGCAGCAACAACTCCATCGTCAACAACGTCGGCATCGACTTCCTACAGGAAGTGAAAATTCAGACGTCGAACTTCTCGGCCGAGTACGGGCGCAACTCCGGCGCGGCCATCAACCTCGTCACCCGCAGTGGCGGCAACGAATTTCACGGCAGCCTCTTTGAGTTCGTGCGCAACGACCGCCTCGACGCGCGCCCGTTCTTCGCGCCGCGCCGCGGCAAGCTCCGCTTTAATGACTTCGGCTACGCCGTCGGCGGCCCGGTCACGATCCCGAAACTGTTCAACGGCAAAGATAAGTTTTTCTTCTTCCTCGGGCAGGAGTGGAAAAAGATTCGCCAGGACTCATCGCCCTCGCTTACCACGATCCCGACCGTCGCCGAGCGAAGGGGCGATTTCTCGCTGCGATTGAGAGGGCCGGATAATGTTGTCGGCACGGCGGACGACGGCGTGCTCAGGAACCCGGCGAATGCGACTACTACATGCGTTGGCCCGACCGTCGCGAACGGCGTGGTGACGCGGGCGGCGGTGCGCACCGGATGTTTCCCCGGTAATATCATTCCGGCCAATTTGATTACGGCGGACGGACGCGCGCTCGCCAACGTCTACACGATCGCGGCGCAGCAGGCGTCGCGCTTCGTCGACACGCCGACGGGCAGCAACACCACCTTCCAGCAGCCGAACCCGTTTGACTTCCGGCAGGAGATTTTGCGCCTCGATTACCGCTTCAACGACAATCACAACATCTACGGTCGCTATCTGCACGACACGTATGACTTGATCGACCCGTTCGGCACGTTCATCGGCGGTGCTCTGCCGACGATCCCGAGCAACCGCCTGCGCCCCGGCACCGGCCTTCAGCTTTCGTACACGTGGCTGATCAGCCCGACGCTGGTTAACGAGGCGAGCGCGAACGTTTCATTTAACCGCCAACGCATCCCGCCAGCCAACGATCTGTATCGGCGCGATACCTACGGTTTCACCTACCCGCAACTTTTCTCCGGCGGACAGTACGACGAGAGCATCCCCGACACAACCGTTTCGGGGTTTGGAGGCTTCAACGGCGCGGCGCGCTCGCTGCTCTCGCCGACCACCGACATCGTGTTCAGGGATAACGTCTCGATCACGCGCGGCAGCCACTCGGTCAGAACAGGCATACTCTTAAACCGCAACCGCAAAGACCAGAACGGCCGCCCGACCTACGCCGGTAACCTCGCTTACGACACCGCCGGCAACCCGAACACGACAGGCAATGCCTTCGCCGACGCGCTGCTCGGAAACTTCCGCCGCTACAGCGAAGCGGCGGACGATCCCCTCGGCTTCTTCCGCTACAATCAGTACGAGGCGTTCCTCTCGGACAACTGGAAAATCAACCGCAAACTGAGCCTTGAACTCGGCGTTCGCTACCAGTACGGAGCGCCGATCTACACGCAGGCGAACAACATGTCTAATTTCGTTCCGGGCCTTTACGACCCGGCGCGCGCCGTGGCAGTGCGGGCGAACGGAACGATTGACCCGGCGTCGATCACGGCGGGCAGGAACCGTTACAACGGATTGATCCGCGCCGGAGACGGCATCCCCGAAGAGGAGTTGGGGCGCGTGGCGGGCGGCGCGAGCGCGCTCATCCAATCTATCCCGACCGGCGCGCCGCGAGGATTGTACGAAGGCAGGCACAGGTTCGGGCCGCGCGTCGGCTTCGCGTATTCGCCGTCCGAGGATAACCGGACCTCCGTGCGCGGCGGTTTCGGCATGTTCTACGACCGCCCGGAGGGAAACATCACCTTCGACCAGATCAGAAACCCGCCGTTCCTCCAGGACGTGCAGTACGAGAACGGGAACCTCAGCCAACCCTCCGGCGGGACGGCCTCGGCGCTCGCCCCGTTCAATACGATCTTCGCGATTGACCCGGAGTTGGACGTGCCGTATACGATGAACTACTCGTTGAGTGTGCAGCGCGAGTTGCCGCGCGGCTTTTTCGCCGAAGTCGCTTACGTCGGCAATCTCGGCCGGCACTTGATACGCCAGCCGGACATCAACCGCGTGCCGTTCGAGGTGCTCAGCGCGAACAACGCTCTGCCCGCCGCCCAGCGCGCTTCCGAAAACGCGCTGCGTCCCTTCAAAGGCTACTCCGCGATCCGGCAGCGGGTTTCCGATTCGAACTCCAACTACCACGCCTTGCAAGTCTATGTGACGAAGCGCAAGGGTGATCTGCTGTTGACGTCGAGCTACACCTGGTCGAAGGCGCTGACCGACGCGAGCGACAACGGCGCGGACTCGCTCGACCTTTCGCTCGGGCGCGCTTTCAACTACGGCCCGGCGAGCTTTGACCGCCGCCACGTCTCGGTCACGACTTACACCTACAGCCTGCCGTTCTTCCGCGACGCGGGCGGGTGGAAGCGTGCGGTGCTCGGCGGTTATGAGTTGAGCGGCATCACGCGCTTTCAAACCGGCGGGTACTTCACGCCTTCGGGCGGCACCACCACCGGCGGCCGTCGTGCTGATTACATCGGCGGCGACGTTAACCTGCCGAACGGCGAGCGCACGGTTGACCGCTGGTTCAACACGGCCGCCTTCAGGCAGGCGCCCGACGGCCGACCCGGCAGCGCCGGCGTCGGAATTATTCAAGGACCGGGCCGCCAGTCGTGGGACATTTCCCTGCGCAAGCGTTTCGCGATCACCGAGGGTTCGGGGCTCGAATTACGCGCCGAACTGTTCAACGC
>JACCTF010000371.1 GCA_013812565.1 Pyrinomonadaceae bacterium
GGTGGGCATTGTCCGGGAGACTTTTTCGATCTGCGCGAATGTGAGATCGCCCGGGCGGTTTAGTTCCTGCCAGTAGAAACAGGTTTCGCAGCGGGCGTTGCAGCGCGAGGTGATGAAGAAGATCACCGTGCCGAGTTGCTTCTCATGCTTGGTTGAACGCAGCAGTTGAACGAGTTGGCCCGCTTTATGAAGCATGATGCGCCTTTGAAGGTTTAGCAAGTTCCTTCGCGAAAACGTCGGAGATGATGACAGTTTCGGTTGGTGACTTCAACTCGTAGGTAATGCCGCGCCACGTGATGCGTCTTGAGAGGGCGGCTATCGCGTTGTACAAATAGAGCGCTGATGCAACCGGCCACAACAATAAGTAAGCCGGCACGTTCCGGCGCAACTCTGTTTGGTAAGCTGCGAACGGGAGCCGAACGGCGACTAAACGAATCAAAGATTTGCCGGCGCCAAATAAGTAGATCGCGATAGTGATTAAGAGCGGCAGAAGGTATGGCAACCCTGAAGCGGCGCGCCAGACGACCAAAGCGATGCCGCCGAAGAAGACGAGCACAAACAACAAGTTGCTCCACAAAACGATCTTCCACAAGTGGGGAGCGTAAACGCGCGTGATCTTCAGTTGCCTGGTAGTGAATTCAAACAGCTCCCGCCATGTGCAGTCTTCGTGCGATGCGGTGAGACACTGTGGAACGAAGTGGATTGGAAGCCCCGCTTGATGAAGCGTGTGGGTCAACGTGAAATCATCTGAGACGGTGCCCGTCCACTTCTCACTCACACCCAGCCGCTCGAAGGTCTCGCGGCGGATCGCGGTCGAGCCTCCCCAGCAGAAGTTCCGCCGACCATTCTCACCGAGCGCTGAAGCGATAGAAGCGTTCCACACGGCGCGTAAGACGGACGCCATGCCACCCCTTACGGGGAAGAACCAACGATACCCGGTTGCCGCGCCAACTCCCTCATCAACCAGCCGAGCCACCAGCGAACGCAGCCAAGCGGGGTGCGGCCGAGCGTCTGTATCAACAAAGACGAGCACTTCGCTCGCCGGATCAATTTCACCAACTGCCACGCGGAGGTTATGCACCTTCTGCCCGCACTGCCGGGCTTCGCCAGCCACCACGACGCGCGTCGCGGCCACACTTACTTTCCCGAAAACCCGGCGGGCTTCTTCGATCACATCAAGCGCGGGATCACGGGCACGGTCAACGACAAAGATAATTTCGTAAGCCGGATAGCGTTGACCGAACAGCGCGCCTAAATTGGTTCCCAACCCTTGATCAACTCCGCGACACGGCACGATCACAGAAGCAAACGGCGCATAGTCAGATTGCTCTCTGTTCATCTCCCTACGCACATATTCAAGAAAGCTCCACCCGCCCCGGAGCGCAATCACACTCTGACACAACACCACTGCCGCGAGCACATAGAAGAGGAACATAGGCAAACGCGGAACGATGAACGCGGAACGATGAACTAAAAGCAACATGTCTTCTTATTCATCGTTCCGCGTTCATCGTTCATCCTTTTCTTACCGCTCTATCTCGAACACGCAGTTGCGGGCCAGTCGCAGATCGATGAGTTCGTAGTCGTCTTCCAGCGTGCCGCTGCGATCTACGACCAGGTAGGAAGTCCATTCGCCGACGGGAAACGGCGGCGTGTGCCACGTTCCTTTGTGGTAAGCGTAGGGCAAACGCCCGTCAACGAAGAAGGCGGCGATCCTTTCTATCTCCGGCACTTTGCCGTTGTTTGGCGGTGCGACGGCGATGATGGATTGCGATGCGACAAGCGGCGAAAACACCTGCATCGTGCGTTGATGTCGAGCCATAAACTCGAATCGCAGGGGTCGCCGCTCGGCCGTCGCGCCGGTCAGGCTCGGCACGCCGTGTCCCAGATCGATTTCGATGGAGCCGCGGCTATCTAACAACACACCGTAGGGCGAGAACCGCTCGCGCGTCATTGGTTGCACCGGCAGACGGATGATCTCTGGCTGTCTCATACAGTAGAGGATGAACTCGGAACGAGGAGTGTGGATTTGAAACTGCGGCACGCATTCTTCATCATTACTGTGTGCTCCGTCAATCACACCTCTCAATTACACTCAAGGCCACGGGAAAGCTACACCTCAATTAACGTTTTAGCCTTTTCGCTATCAACCGGTTCGGAGAAGAAGTAGCCTTGCGCGTACTCGCATCCAAGCGCTCGCAGTTCCTCCAGTTGCTCTGCTGTTTCGACGCCTTCCGCCATCACTTCCATCTCTAAGTTGTGCGCCAGTTTAACGATTGTCCGCACAATCTCCGAGTTCTCATTACCTTTGTTCATCAAGCTGACGAACGAGCGATCAATCTTCAGCATATCGACGGGAAAGCGGTGCAAGTAGCTGAGCGATGAAAAGCCGGTGCCGAAATCGTCGATGTACAGCTTGACTCCCAGGTCGCGCAATTGTTTGAGCATGACAATGGACGATTCAGCTTTCTCCATGATTGCGCTCTCCGTAATCTCCAGCTTCAAACAGTTGGGATCGAGGCCGGTCTGCTGCAACACATCATCAATCTGTTGGATCAAATCAGATTGCGAAAATTGTTTACCGGAGAGATTAACGTTGATCGCCAAAGACAAGTCATGATGAAACTGATCTTGCCACTCCCGCATCTGTCGGCAAGCTTCGTATAGCACCCAGCGGCCAATCGGCATGATCAATCCTGTATCTTCCGCAATCGGGATGAACTCATCCGGGAAGACGAGTCCGCGCTCCGGGTGCTGCCACCGTACCAGCGCCTCGAAGCCACGGATCTTCCCTGTTTTCAGCAATACAAACGGTTGATAGTGGAGGCAAAACTCTTCGCGTTCGACGGCCTGCCGAAGTTCTGTCTCAAACTTCATCAGTTTCATCGCGCGGGCGTGCATGCTTGGGTCAAAGATCTCATACCGCATCTTACCTAGCGACTTGGCGCGGTACATCGCCGTGTCAGCATCACGCAAAACCTCGTCGGGTTCGTTATAAGCGGCTGTCGAGAGGGCGATGCCGATGCTGGTGGTGGTGAACACATCATGTCCATCGAAGTGGAAAGACCGCTGTAGTTCGTGGTGAATGCGGTCGGCAATATGTGTTGCATCGCTGATGCCGTGAATATCGTTTAAGAGGATTGTGAACTCGTCTCCGCCGATACGAGCGACGACATCTTCGGGGCGTAAGGTCTTCTCAAGTTTGCGTGCCGTGGCGACGAGCAGTTGATCGCCGATCGCGTGGCCGAGGCTATCGTTGACAACCTTAAAACGATCAAGATCGAGAAAGAGCACTGCATACAGATAATCATCATGTCGTTTGGCATGAGCGATGGCTCGCTTCAAGTGCTCTGTAAACATTAAACGGTTCGGCAAGCCGGTCAGAGAATCGTGAAACGCTTCGTGTGTGATGCGTTCCTCGGCGCTTCTGCTCTCTGTAATGTCGCGCATCACTTTCGAGAAGCCACGCAGTCGCCCCGTCTCATCGCGGATCGCCGTGATGACGCTGCTGGCCCAGAAGCGTGTGCCGTCACGGCGGATGAGCAAGCGCTCGTGCTCATCCCGGCCCTCAGCTTCCACAATTCTCAGTTCCTGCGCGGGCAGATCGCCCACAATGTCTTCAGGTGTAAAGAGGCAGGAGAAATGCTGCCCTGTAATCTCTGCTTCGGTGTAACCTAAAACGCGCTCCGCCCCGGCGTTCCAACTGGCGACGCGCCCTTCCGGATCAAGCATGAAGATGGCGTAGTCGCGCACGCCGTCAACCAACAAACGAAACCGCTCTTCCGATTGGCGCAATGCTTCCTCAGCCGTTCGGCGTTCCCGTCGATGTATTCCCTCCTGCAACTCACGTTCAATGGCGGGGACAAGTCGCGCCAAATTCCCCTTCATCAAATAGTCGTTTGCGCCGGCGCGCATCGCCGCGACTGCAATGTCTTCGCCGATGGTGCCTGAGAGGATGATAAACGGCAGGTCCAGTTCGCGTTCCTTTAAGAGCGCCAACGCATCCAGCCCGTTGAAGTGTGAGAGATGATAATCGCTAATAACAATGTCCCAGCTTTGCTCGTCGAGCGCCGCCCCCATCGTCTCTAACGTCGCGACCTGTTCAAACATCAGTTCATAACCGGCACGCGATAAGTGCCGCTCGAGCAACAACGCATCATCCTTTTCATCCTCGACGTTTAAAACACGCAGCCGTTTGTGCATCAAAGTCTTTCTTAAAACAGTGACGAGCAAATAAGTCCTGTGTCCAAGGTTTAAGGTTCAGGCTTTCGACGTTGGACCTTTGACATTGGACTTACTTGCTTCCTTGTCACTCGTCACTGCTATTTAGCCATGAGGTTGCAAGGTGAAGTAGAAGGTCGCGCCTTTTCCCACAGCGCCTTCGGGCCAGATGTGGCCGCCATGCCGCCGAACGATGCGCTGCACGGTTGCCAGGCCGATGCCCGTGCCTTCGAAATCCTTTACGCCGTGAAGACGCTGGAAGGGGCTAAAGATTTTGGTGGCATACTTCATGTCGAAGCCCACTCCATTGTCACGAACGAAGTAGGCCGGAGGATTCTCGCCTTTGCTTTCTGTTATACCCAACTCAATCTGCGCGTGCGGCTGCTTCGCCGTGAACTTCCAAGCGTTGTTGAGCAGGTTCTCCAGCGCGATCTGCATAAGCCGCGCGTCCCCTTGCGTGATGAGATTGTCCGTAACGCGAAATTCAACCCGGCGATCTGGCTGCGCCTTCTGAAGTTGCTCAACAACGCTCTGCACCAACTGGCTTAAATCAATTGTGTCGCAGTTCACTTTGCCGCGCGCCACACGCGATAGATTAAACAAGTCATCGATTAGATTTCCCATACGCTTGACGGCCCCACGCACACGCTGGAGGTAGTCTCGGCCCGGCTGATCCAATCGGTTGGTGTAATCTTCCAGTAGTGCCTTGCTGAAACCGTCGATGC
>JACCTF010000403.1 GCA_013812565.1 Pyrinomonadaceae bacterium
GAGTATCAAAGGGCGCAAGAGCGTCTGCAACAGGTACGTGCGGGAACGCAAACTGCGAGCGCGGCACTCGACGCGCAGCGTGGGAATTCGGGAGCCGCACAGTCAGCCGCCACTCTCCCTGAGACAATCGTTCCTGTCCGTGCCACCGCGCCCGGCACACTGCGCGTTGTCAGCGTGCGCGCCGGACAACAAGTCAGAGCCGGGCAACCTCTCGCTACAGTTTCGACAGCTCAACGTTAACAAGTTGCTTCAGAATAACCGCCGTTAGTAGTTCGTCGTGACGCAAGACGACGGTATAGAGTTCACGCTTTTAGTGTGTGCAGAAGCAACAGCCTAAAGGCTGCACGCTCAACACAGCAAAGCGTGTGGACCGACTGCCTACTCCGGCACAAGCGCCATGCGGAATCCTAAGAGCGCCCAGTCGGATTCGCCTTCAACCTCAGCGATGTAAGAGAAATCTTTGGGCGCGTTGCACCCGACAGCGTAACAGGTGGCGTTGCCGTAATCGTCGCGGTAGAAACCCAGTTCCAGGGTTTCCGTCTCGCTCCACTCTGGATGGAAGACGGTGCCGATGAGGTTAAAGATGGCAGGCGGGCAGACGGTCAAGAGGTAGCCGTTTGGCAGCAGTCCTCGCCGCTTCCAATCATCGTTGATAACATTGATAAGGTTTTGTATCGCGTTGTAGTTGTGCGCGTAACGTGTGCCGCTCATCATCCCGGCCAGTCCGAAGTAGGTAGAGAACGGATCAACCGTCTGGTCGAATCCGTAGGTTGTGCCGTAGAACTGTTTATTGCCGGGAAGGTAGCGCGGCTTCAGAGTGGTTTCAACGCCGATGATGCAGCCTTGATGTGCCGCATGGTTAAACACAATTTGATCATGGTAGCTTGAGGCATGTTCGCGCGATGTGCTGAAATTCAGGGGCACAGTCGGGTAGAGCCGTTTCACGTAAGCGTCGTCAAACGCCACTGCTCCACGCGACGGAACTAGGTGCCACTCGATATTGAAACGCTTTAGGCTGTTCTCAACCGCAGTCGATAATTCCGGCTTCCTTGCGTCGGCAGAAAGCAGCGCGGCGTCAGCGTCGAGTTGAAAGAACTCGCGAAGTTTGTTCGCGCGCGCCTGTAACCAATCACTTTGTGAGACCGTATAGTTCATAAGAGTTTCTTTTGGTTTATGAAGTGCAACCGAACATTAAAAGCTGAGCATCTCTTTTTATATTCAGCGGGCAGGGAGATGCCTGTTCGCTGGAGCGCGCAGTCTTTTAATTTGTTCCCTGCAAAAGAATACGCTGGAGCGTAAACTTTATACCAAAGCGAGAGCACTGTTAAAGATTTGCGGGTCGCGCCGTCAACAACTTGGAATGAACTATGCAGAAGTTAGCTGAAATTTGTGTACGCCGTCCGGTCTTCGCGACGGTAATTATTTTGGTCTTAACGGTCATCGGCGGGTTCTCTTTCTTCACGCTCGGCGTTGACCGGTTCCCTCGCATCGATCTGCCCACCGTTTCCGTTTCGACCACCAATCCCGGCGCAGCTCCGCAAGAGATTGAAACCGAGATCACCGATGTGCTTGAGGGCGCGGTCAATACCGTACCCGGCATCGACGAGATGCGCTCAACCTCCGCGCAAGGTCGCTCGTCGATCAACATCACCTTCGACCTCGACAAAGACCCAGACATCGCCGCGCAGGAAGTGCGCGATAAAGTCAGCACTGTCTTAAACCGCTTGCCGGACACGGCCGACCCGCCCATCGTGCAGAAGTTTGATCCCGATTCGCAACCCGTGATTCAGTATTCCCTGGGCGGCGCGCGTTCGACCATCGAGCTATCGCAGATCGCCGACAAAGAGATCAGAGAGCGCCTTGAATCCGTGAGCGGTGTCGGCGAGGTCATCATCTACGGCGAGCGTCTGCGCGAGATTCAAGTCTATGTCAACCCGTCGCGCCTGCGTGCTTACAACCTTTCGGTCACCGAAGTTGCAAGCGCGCTGCAAGCCCAGAACTTGGAACGCCCCGCCGGTCGCCTCGATGAAGGCGCGACGTCGGTAACGCTTCGCACGCTCTCTAAAGTTCAAGACGTCAAAGATTTCGAGCAGATCGTCGTTGCTAACAGAAACGGTTATTCGGTTCAAATCAAAGACGTGGGCCGCGTCGTTGATGGCGGCGTGGAGCCGCAGTCAGCAGTAACTCTAAACGGTGAACCGGCGGTCTCCATCGCGATCCGTAAACAGTCCGGAGCAAACACGGTCGCCGTGATTGAGGGCGTCCGTAAGCGCATGGAGGAGATACGGCCGCTGCTTCCGCAAGACTTGTCCCTGTTGCTCATACGCGACCAATCAGAGTTCATCAACACGTCGCTTTATGCCATTGAAGAACACCTTGTTGTCGGCGGTCTGCTCGCTGCCATTATCGTCTTTATTTTCCTCTGGAATTTTCGCTCGACAGTTATCGCCGCGCTTGCCATCCCGGTTTCAATCATCGCCGCCTTTGCTGCCATCGCTGCCTTCGGCTACACGTTGAATCAGATGACGATGCTTGCCTTAACCTTGATGGTCGGCATTGTTATCGACGACGCGATTGTTGTTTTAGAGAACATCTACCGCTTCGTCGAAGAGAAAGGCATGGACCCATTTCAAGCGGCGGTCGAAGGCACCAAGGAGATTTCGCTCGCCGTGATGGCAACGACCCTCTCGCTGCTCGCCGTCTTTCTGCCCGTCGGTTTTATGGGCGGCATCGTCGGGCGCTTCATGTCATCCTTCGGCTTGACCTCATCCGCCGCAATCGCCGTCTCGCTTCTGGTCTCCTTCACCTTGACGCCCATGCTCGCCGCACGGTGGATCAAAAGAAAGGATGAAGGCGGAAGGATGAAGGATGAAGCGAAGACAGATGCCGACGTGGCGCATGCTGATTCATCCTTTCAGAGTCCTTCATCCTTAAAGAAATCATCTTCATCGAAAGAATCGCGCTTCTACCGACCGATTGACCGTGCTTACACGTGGATGCTGAAGGTTTCGATGGCGCATCGCTGGGCGGTCGTTCTCATCTGTGCGTTGGTCATCGCGTCGATCTATCCGCTCTACTCGCTCGCCGGAGTCAACTTTGTGCCGGAGGAAGATGAGTCGGAGTTTTTCGTCAACCTGCGTGCGCCCGTCGGCACGTCTCTGGCCGCCACGACATCTGTGCTCGACCGCATCGCCCGCGACATACGCGCGAAAGTTCCCGGCGTTCAGAACACTTTATCGATCTCCGGTTTTGGCGGACAGCGTTCGACCAACAACGGCTTCGTCATCGTCCGTCTTGCGCCGCCGGACGAGCGCGAGAAATCGCAAGCGGACATACTTCAAATAACACGCGGCTTGATGCGCGGGTATCCGAAGGAGTATCGCATCAGCGCGTCGGCGAGTTCGTCGATCGGTCGAACCATTGGCGGCGGGGGCGGCGGCTCGGGGCTCGGCTTCTACTTATCCGGGCCGGACATCTCAAAGCTCGAGGATTACGCAAACAAAATCATCGAGCGGATTAAAACCGACCCGAATATACGTGACGCCGACAAATCGATGGAACTCGGCAGCCCGGAGTTGCGCATCGTGATTGATCGTCAGCGCGCGGCGGACCTCGGCGTGCGCGCCGGAGACGTCAGCCAGGCGCTCTCGCTTTTTGTCGCCGGGCAGCCGATCTCAACCTTTAATGACGGAAGCGACCAGTATGATGTGCTGCTGCGCGCCGACGAAACTTTCCGCCGCGAGCGTGGTGATTTGCCGAACCTGCTTGTGCAAACGGCAAACGGCGGCACAGTTCAACTGGAGCGCCTCGTCCGCTTTGAAGAAGGCAAAAGCCCGGCGAGCATCGAACGCTTGAACCGTGAACGCCAAGTGACGATTCGCGCCAACATTGCGCCCACCGGTTCGGAGTCCGAAGCGCTCGCCGCCGTCACCCGCGCTGCGCAGGAGATCGGGATGGAAGCGGGCTACCGCACAGGCGTCACCGGACAATCGAAGGAACTGCAATCTGCCTACAGGTATTTCATGCTCGCCTTCGCGCTCTCTTTCATCTTCATGTATCTGATTTTGGCGGCGCAGTTTGAATCGTTCATCCACCCTGTAACCATTCTGTTGACCCTGCCGCTCTCGATTCCGTTCGCACTGCTTTCGACCTTCATCGCCGGACAGAAACTGAACATCTTCTCGGCGCTCGGCATCCTGCTTCTCTTCGGCATCGTCAAGAAGAACGCGATCCTCCAAATAGATCACACGAACGGTCTGCGCGCCCGCGGCATGGAGCGTTACAG
>JACCTF010000427.1 GCA_013812565.1 Pyrinomonadaceae bacterium
GTGCGTGAGATCGTGCGCCATCGCTTAGCCGAGTTAGATGAGCGACTGCGTGAGATGCGCCGCTACCGCAAGGAATTAGCCGAAACGCTTGAGGAGTGGGATAAGCAAGGCCACGCGCCGGGGCACATCTGCGGATTGATTGAAGGAGCGGAGATTCTGCACCCACTATCTGCCGCGCACCGAGTTGAGCGAAAGGGAAAGTCGAAGTAACCATTTTGTGAATCACATCTTCTCTGTATTCGACTATACCTCTGACGATGTGCACATGAACGGTTAGAGAAGGGGGCGAGTATGAGTTCACCTGTGGAATGAACATGTACCGCGGCAAGCTCATTGTAAAGTAAGGGATGTACCGTTATTTGGCTGCTAAGGCTGGCTCATCGTCGCGGTCGGGGCAGCCAATCGCTTTCGCGAAACGTAATGCGTGGTAAACTCGTCCTCCTTTCGACTTCATCTTTTCACATTTCTAGAGGAGCCAATGAAAACTAATAAGCGGGTCATCTTCTTCACCCTGTGTATACAGATGCTAATGTTCACCTCAGGCATCGCCAGCAGCCAGGCTTTAACTGAGCAGCGGAAGATTGATCTAATTCGCACTCCCAATGAAGGTATTCAACCACAAGCTGCCGTCGATGACACAGGAGTCCTCCACTTGATCTATTTCAAGGGAAACCCGTCAGCCGGTGACATATTCTATGTGAGCAAAGAACCCGGAGACGAAGGTTTTTCACAGCCGATTCGGGTCAACAGCCAAAGCGGCAGTGCAATCGCAATGGGAAACATTCGCGGCGCCCATATCGCAGTTGGCCGAAACAGAAGAGTGCATGTCTCGTGGATGGGTTCTAAAAACGCGGAGCCGAAAGGCCCGCAAGACGAAACGCCAATGCTTTTCTCCAGACTGAATGATCAGAAGACCACCTTCGAGCCGCAACGAAACATCATCCAGTTCGCCACGGGGCTTGACGGTGGAGGCTCCGTCGCTGCTGACAAAAAAGGAAATGTCTATGTCGCCTGGCACGCTGGGGAGCATGGAAAGGGAGACCGGGCGCGTCGTGTGTGGGTCGCCCGCTCAAGTGATGAAGGTCGAACATTCACGCGGGAAGTGCCTGCTTCGGATGAATCAAAAGGTGCCTGCGGTTGCTGCGGGATGCGCGCCTATGCCGCTCATGACGGGACGCTCTATCTACTCTATCGTGCGGCCACAGGTGGTGTTGATCGAGATATGTATCTGGTAACCTCTGGGGATCAGGGCAAAACCTTTCAAAGCTCTCGCTTGCACGAGTGGAAGATCGAAGCTTGCCCGATGAGCACAGCTTCAATCAGTGAAGGCGCTGATGGTGTGAGACTAGCGTGGGAGACCAACGGTCAAGTTTATTACTCCAAAGTGGGCCATAACTCTTTAAAGAATAGCTCTCCAGTTCAAGCACCCGGCGAATCTAATCGCCGTAAGCACCAGGCTACTGTCAGCAACGCGCAAGGTGAAACTTTATTTGTGTGGACTGAAAAGATGGGGTGGAAGCAGGGCGGTACGCTTGCCTGGCAAGTCTTTGATCGAGCAGGCAAGCCGACCACAACGAAGGGACAAGCAGAAGGCGTGCCCGTCTGGAGCTTGATCACCGCGTATGCTTCGCCCGGTGGAAGCTTCACAATCATCTATTAACTCACAAGGAAGATTATCTTAAGGAGCGCGCTGTTTCGATGAATGCCGACATCGCCTTGCTGAGATGTTTATCTTTACGATAGACGATCTTCATCTCGCGACTGATCTCAATCTCTTTGACGCGCTTTGCCACCAAAGCCCCAGCGCGAACTTCCGTCTCGACGGCGAACTTCGACATGAACGCGACGCCGAGTCCGCTGCGCACCGCCCCTTTCACCGCTTCCGGGTTGCTCAACTCCATCACCGTCTCGACTTCAACCTGCAACTTGTGCAGGTACTCTTCAACCACGGCGCGCGTCGCCGAGCCGCGCTCGCGGGAGACGAACCGCTCCTTCGTTAATTCACGCATTCTTATCTGCTTCCTCGCCGCTAGTGGATGATCGGGCGGCATAATCAATATCAGTTCGTCGATCATCCACCGGGTCGCTTCGACTTCTTTGCCGATCAAATGACCGCCAACGAAGCCTAGATCGAAGTCATTGCTCAAGATGCCTTCTTCCACTTGGCGGGTATTTTTGATGCCGAGATGAACGACGACTTTCGGATGCTTGCGCTTGAACTCTGCGATGATACGCGGCACGAGGTACATACCCGGCGTCGTGCTCGCCCCGATACACAACACCCCGCTCGCTAACCCTTGATACTCCTCGATTGCTCGTCGTGCATCGTCTACGGCCGCGACGACACGTCGCGCGTGAGGCTCAAGCAACTTCCCGGCGTCGGTGAGCGCAATCTTCTTGCCCAACTGCTCAAAGAGCCTGACTCCGAGTTCCTGCTCAAGTTGGCGGACTCGAATGGAAACACTCGGCTGGCTGAGGTGAACATCTTCCCCGGCGCGCGTGAAGTTTAGCCGCTTAGCGACGGCCAGAAACACTTCCAGATCACGAACATCCATGGAAGCGAGTATAGCTAAATCCATTCGTAACGATTGAACC
>JACCTF010000461.1 GCA_013812565.1 Pyrinomonadaceae bacterium
AACTCGGGGATCAGTTCAGCCAGCGCACGCGGATCCATCACCGCGCCGGAGAGTATGTGCGCGCCGACGCTCGCGCCTTTTTCGATCACGCCGATCTCGATCTCGCCCAGCGACTCGCCTTCACGGCGACCGGCGGCCACGGCTTCATTGTGTTCAGTGACGAGTCGCGCTAGGTGCAGCGCCCCGCTCAAATTCGCTGGGCCAGCCCCGACAAAGACGACATCCATCTCTAAGGTCTCTCGCTCCATCCTTATTAACTCCTTTGCGTCGAGCCGCCCCCTTGTCGCAATCAATCATCGCCCCGGACAAGCTACTAATATGAGTTTACGAACAACTCGAATGCACCGGGCGATGATAGAAATGTTGAAGATTATTATTACCGATAATGTTTGTAAGATTGTCAAAAATGAATGGTTATTCAGTCCGCGCAGTATACCAAAAATCCGTTGAGAGTGTTGTTGGTTAACAACCCGAGTCAGGTCACCTAAGTGGCAGAGATTTTAGTTTGTGCTGGCACTTATTCACGGGTGCCGTTTAAGGTGCAACTCAGCAATCAAAAAACTACGCATGAGGTTAACGCCGTTCTTGCCAGTATGTTTCCCATTAGCCCGGCATATCCGCAACCTAACAACTTCTCGGCGAGCAGCCTGCCCGAAAAGCCCTTCGTCAACGTAAAATTGGTCAGCGTCACACTCCAGGGCAACGAGGCTGATTTCATCGAGCACGCGCGAGTGGGAGATGGAGAATGTTCGTGTCAGGACGCCGGGCGTGTGTGAAGCTATCCGATTGCAAAAACGTTGACGCCCCCGAAGAGGTTAATCAGTAAAGAGCACTGTCGCGGTTGAGGCGTGAAACCGGCGGCGCGCGTCACTAACTCTTGCCGCGCAAATCTTCCAGCCAACTCCGTGCGGTGTTGGCATTCGGCGATTCAGTTTCTTCAAAAATCTTCAGCGCTGCTTCCGTAAATTTCATCGCCTTTTCTGTTTCGCCTAAGCTGCGATGAGCGATGCCCAAGTTGCCAAGACCAATGCCTTCGCCGCGCCGGTCGCCGATCTCGCGCGCAATGTTGAGAGCTTGCTGGTGGTACTCGATCGCGGTGCGGACTTCGCCTAAGCTGCGGTGAGCGTTGCCCAAGTTGCCGAGACGAGTGCCTTCGCCGCGCCGGTCACGCAGTTTTCTGGCAGCGTAAAGTGCGGCTTCTTGCCAGCGAATGAAATCGCGAGGATGTTGTCGCAGGTTGAGAACGTAAACGCCATAGCCCGCATACCTGTTGCACAAACGCGCGGCTTGCTCGTCACCGGTAAATCGGGTGGCTGCCCATTCCTGTCCGGCTTCGATATTGACGCGCTCATTGTCGAAAAGCGAAAGCCCTCCGGCTATCGCTTCGTTGCCTTTGAGGTAAAGGTCATCAGCCGTCGAGAGAATTTGTAAGTAGTGCGCCGCGTGAAGCAAGCCTGTCTGCTCGCGCTCGGTTGCGCTCAAGCGAGTGTCAGCGAAATCGTGCGCCAGGTCGTGCAAGCTGTAACGTCGCGCAGTCTCTTCCCATTCGAGCAGGCTATATTCTTCAAGCTCCGCCAGCGCGTCTTTCGCGGCCTCAACGTCCGTTTGCCACACGGCGGCTGCCGCGGGCGCGTCGAAATCTGTCGGGAAGATCGCCAGCTTTCGCCAGCGTCTTTGCAGCTCTTCGTTCAGCAACTCATAGCTCAAGCTGAAACACGCCTCGACAGTTAAGTTTCTTACTTCATCGTGGAGCTTGAGTCGTTCTTTCTTGTCCCGCAAACGTTTCAGGTAATCTTCGGGAGACAGCGAGCGTTTGGCCTTCAACGCGCTGGAGGCGGCACATAAAGCTATCGGCAAACGGCCGCATTGCTCCGCCACCGCCGCCGCGTGCTCATTTATTCGCGGCGCGATTCTGAGCAGCAACTTTTCCGCGTCCGCCTCGGTCATCTCGTCCAGGTTCTTGTCGAACATCCCCCGCAAACTAAACCACTCTGCACTGAAAGTGCAGAGATTTCAGAAAGGACTGAAAGTCCCGCTATTCGAG
>JACCTF010000476.1 GCA_013812565.1 Pyrinomonadaceae bacterium
CGCCCCGACGATCTACGGCCCGGCACCGAGCTGTTTGTCAACGGTAACAGAGAAAGCTCCAACAACTATCTTTATGACGGCATAGACAACAACGACCGGCTGACATTGGCTATCGTTGTGCGCCCAGCTGTTGAAGCAATCAAGGAGTTCAAGATTCAGACTAACCTCTTTTCCGCTGAGCAGGGGCGGAATCCCGGCGGACAGGTAAATGTTGTCACTAAGTCCGGCGGTAATAGCATTCACGGCACGGCTTACGAGTTCCTGCGCAATGATGCGCTTGACGCCAACAACTTCTTCTCCAATCGCGCCGGGCAAAAGAAACCGCCGTTTAAGCAGAATCAATTCGGCGGCGCTATCGGCGGGCCGATTATCAAAAATAAAACTTTCTACTTCGGCGATTTCGACGGGTTCCGTCAACAGCTGGGGCGCGTGTTCGTCAACACCGTGCCGACCTTGAAGATGCGGCGGGGGGACTTCAGCGAGCTGTCGGCGGCCATCTACGACCCGCTGACGACAATCGCGCTTCCCGGCGGGGGGTTCACGCGCCAACCGTTCCCCAACAATATCATTCCGCAAAACCGCTGGGACCCGGTGACGGCCAAGTTGATCAACGCTTATCCGCTGCCGACATCTTCAGCATTGGTCAATAACCTGGTCACGTCTCCGACGCGCACACAGGATTGGAATCAGTTCGACGTGCGCGTGGATCACAACCACAGCGAAAGGAACGTCTTCTTCACCCGATATTCCTGGTCGAAGACGGCGACAACCAACCCGCACACTTTCCCCGCCGTCGCGCTTCCCGGTTTGTCGAACCCGGTCGGCCTCGGCAATGAAGACACGTTCGCGGGCACTTCGACGCTACTCGCGCAGCACGCCGTGATCAGCTGGGTGCATGTGCTCTCGCCGCGTATGGTTCTGGATTTGCGCGCCGGCTACGTGCGGTTCAATCTCGATTTCACGCAAGCCGATGTCGCAATCGATGATCAGCTCGGCGAAAAGCTCGGCGTGCCTAACGCCAACCAGCAGGATCAGCAGAATGGCATCTCGATCTTCAGCCCGGCGAATTACACGGGCATCGGTCATAGCCGCTCGCTGCCGATTCTGCGGCGCGAAAACACTTTTCAATACGTCGGCAATCTGATTTACACTGGCAGCGCGCACACCATTAAGACCGGCCTCGATGTTCGCCGCCGCCATCTGACCGAGTATCAGACCAACCGCGGCAACGGCCGTTTCAACTTTACGCCGAACATCACCAACAACCCGACGAACAACGCGGGCGGCCACCCGATGGCCGCGTTCCTGCTCGGCGCGCCGAGCTTGATCGAACAGGATTACCTGCTCGCGTGGGTGGGCGTTCGCGGCACCGAATACAGCGCCTACGTGGCCGACGACTGGCGCGCGACATCAAAGCTCACTTTGAACATCGGGCTGCGCTACGAACTCGATACGCCCTACAGCGAAGTGGCAGATCGCTGGGCCAATTTCGATCCGCAGACGGCAACGGTTTTGATCGCGGGGCGCAACGGCGTGAGCAGAAGCGCCAATGTCAACACCTTCAAAAAAGGCTTTGCGCCGCGTTTCGGCTTTGCCTACCAGCTTGCGCAACACACCGTCGTGCGCGGCGGAGCGGGTATCTTCTGGAACACGGCGGGGCACGGCGGTAACGCTCTCAGATTACAACGCCACGTGCCATTCGGGCCGATCTACAGCTTCAACCCCGGTAACTTATTCGTCACGCAGCGCGTCAGCGACGGCTTCCCGACGATTCCGCCGCTCAATCCGGCGCTTGCCGACAATCCCAGTGGCAGCGTTATCGGCGTTGACCCGAATTATCAGCCGGGTTATGCCGAACAGTTTAATCTGACAATCCAACACGAATTGCCTTCGTCCTTGTTACTCAAAGCTTCTTATGTCGGTAACCTGGGTCGCCACCTCGACACCGCTTACAACCTCAATCAAGCTGTGCCGGGAGCGGGAGCAGTCAACAATCGCCGGCCGTTTTTCAGTGTGCGTCCCACGTTGGCCGATGTGACGTGGGCCGTGTCTGACGGCCTGGCCGCGTATCACGCGTTTCAATTCAGCGCCGAGAAGCGGTTGACGCACGGGTTGAGCGGCTTGCTGTCGTATACCTGGGGGCACGCGATTGACACCGTGGGCCAGAACTTCGGCGGGGGCGCCGAGGGCCCGTTGCCGCAAGACCCGCGCAATCGCCGAGCTGATCGCGGCAATTCGCCGTTCGACATCCGCCACCGTCTGACTATCGCCTGGAGTTACGCGCTGCCTTTCGGCGAAGGGCGGAGATGGCTGAGCGGCGGCGGCCCGGCTGAATTCGTGCTGGGCGGCTGGCAGGTCAACGGCATCAACACGTTTCAGACGGGTTTGCCTTTCACGCCGACGGCCAATTCGGCGACAGTTAATACCGGTACGGGCAGCCGTCCTGACCGCATCGGCGACGGTAAATTGTCGAACCCGACCGTCGACCGCTGGTTCGATACGTCCGCGTTTGCGACGCCGAGGCAATTCACCTACGGCAATTCGGGCCGGAATATTTTGTACGGGCCGGGGCGCGTGAATTTCGACTTCTCGCTTTTCAAGGAGTTCCAGATCATTGAAGACTTGAAGCTGCAATTCCGCACCGAATTTTTCAATCTCTTCAACACACCGCAATTCGATCTGCCGAACGCGGCCATCGGCGCGGGCAGTGCCGGAACCATTACCAGCATCGTCGGCACGCCACGCCAGATTCAGTTCGGCTTGAAAGTGGTCTTTTGATCACGCTCTGGAGAGCAGTACCGGGAGCCTCGAGCGACGGGAGCATCCCAACCACGCTAAATCGAACCACGCGACATTGGTACACAACAGATTAGCCACAGAGGCACAGAGATAAAACTGGTGATGAGGAACAGATGCATTGATCTTTTGATGTGTCGCCTCCTCTGTGTCTCTGTGCCACTGTGGCCCAGTTTTTCATGTATCCCAATCTTGTAAGTTTTGATTTAGAGCGTGGATGCTCCGGTCGCTCGAGGCTCCCGGTACTGGTTCGCCTACTTCTAACCAAGAGGACAACTTATGCCATCGGACAAGAATGAGAAAGACACCACCGACTTGCAACGCCGCTCGGTCTTCAAAAACACCGCTGCCGGGACCATCGGTCTTGTCGCTCTGAATGCCCTCTCCGGCTCCGAAGCGCATGCCGAAGAGATCATTCAGCCGCCTCAACCCGTCCCGGAAATTGCACAACAAACTGCACGTCCGACCGTGCGCGAAAGCGTCAAGATCACCAAACTCGAAACCTTTCTGGTCAAACCGCGCTGGCTTTTCCTGAAAGTCCATACCAACGCCGGCGTCGTCGGTTTGGGCGAACCAATCGTCGAGGGCCGCGCGCTGACCTGCGCCGCAGCGATCAAAGAGATCGAACCGTATCTGGTCGGCAAAGACCCGCGCGCCGTCGTGCATCACTGGCAGGCGATCTATCGTCATGCTTTCTATCGTGGCGGGCCGATTCTGACGAGCGCGCTCTCTGGGATTGATCAAGCGCTCTGGGACATCAAAGGCAAACTGCTCGGCGTACCGGTTTACGAACTACTCGGAGGGCCCACACGCCAGCGCATTCGCGTCTACGCGCACGCGGGCACGCCGGAGTTGATCCGCGAGCGCAAAGCGCAGGGCTTTACGGCATTTAAGACCGGTCCGGGGCGCTTGAATGGCCGTTATGCACGCGCGGTCGAAAACAAAGCCTGGATCGAAAACGCCGTCGCGCAATTCGGCCGCTTGCGTGAGATCGTCGGCAAGGACGGCGACATCGGCATTGACTTCCACGGCGCGGTTCCGCCCGCGACGGCCAAAATCCTGATGAAAGAGTTAGAGCAGTTCCAGCCGTTCTTTTACGAGGAGATCATCAACTGCCAGAACGTCGACTTGATGGCCGAGATGGCTAAGACCACTCACATCCCGATCGCCACGGGCGAACGCGACTTCACGAAATGGGGCTTCCGCCAAATTCTGGAAAAGGGTGCGGCGACCATCCTGCAACCCGATCTTTGCCATGCGGGCGGCATCACCGAAGTGCGCTTGATCGCCGGCATGGCCGAGGCCTATTACGCGACGATTGCGCCGCACAATCCGCTCGGCCCGATCTCATTAGCTGCCGGATTGCAGATTGCCGCTTCGATTCCGAACTTCCTTTGTCAGGAACAGGTGAGTTTGGGCGAAGGCTACATCAAGAATCCGTTCAAGGTGCGCGACGGTTACGTTGATCTGCCGACAGGACCGGGGCTGGGGATCGAACTTGACGAAGATGCGATGAAGGACAAGCTCGGCCACGATTGGCGAAACGCCGAAACGTATGACCCGGATGATGGATCGGTTGTGGATTGGTAAACCTGGGAGGAATGAGTTTGCCGGGAAAAGTGATTCGCCGGGTAATGTTAATTCAGGGATAAAACCAGGTTGCGCCGAAGCCGCCATCGTGAATGGCATCCAGGGTCTGATGATCAGGACAGGCGAAAAAGAATGAAATAACCGCACAGGCTCCTTCCTCACGTGGGAGGAGGAGAGACTGATGACGATCAGCCGCAGAAATTTCTTGGGAACCATTTTAATTCGCGAAGCTAGGCATAACTGCTGAGTTAAGCATGGTAGATACGGAGTTACATATGAGTAGCAATCGGGTAGGAACGTCGAGCGACCAGAAGCGATGCTTCGTCGTCATGGGCTTCGGCATCAAGACCGACTTCGCGACAGGGCGGAAGCTCGATCTCGATAAATCGTATCGTCTGTTGATCAAGCCGGTCGTCGAAGAGATGGGACTCATCTGCATCCGGGCAGATGAGATCCGCCACTCCGGGACGATAGACGTGCCGATGTACCAGGAGTTGCTAACGGCGGATGTCGTGATCGATAACCTTTCAACTGCCAATGCCAACGCTCTCTACGAGCTCGGAATCCGGCACGCGCTACGAGCCCGGACCACGATCGTGATCTCCGAGAACAAGCTCCACTATCCTTTCGACTTGAACCATGTGGTGATTACCAGCTACACGCATCTCGGCGATGCTATTGATTTCGACGAAGTCATGCGGTTCCGTAGGATACTGGGTGACACACTCGAGGCCGTGCTCCGAGACCAGAATACGGCTCTGGTGCAAATTGGTTCACAAGTTGAAATTGGCTCCCATATATTGTGGAAAGGTCATCGCAGCTTTTCTATATCTTGTATGCAATTGAAATTTTGCACAAGAGCCACACAGAGAATCACAGAGAGTTGACCTCAGTGATTCTCTGTACCTGCTCCACGGTCTGCGGTGGTGAAGACCGAGTGCCCTACACACAATCGTAGTTCACTCCCTTGATGGGTGAGTTTCCTACACGCACCCGCTAATCTTGTTGAAGTTCTTACGATGACTTGAGAACGGCTCTGGAGAAGAATTCTGCTATTGTCCATATATGATCGGATACTCCAGCAGTCATCATCGGAGGCCTATTTCATTTTTCTCCGTAAGTTTGGTCGAACTTGAAAGACCATTCACGAATCGCTTCATAGCTGAGAGTCACACCACGCATCGCCATGATCCCTTCCACCTCGCAAAGGCTCAAAGCGAAACGGAAGTAGAGCCAAGACCAGAGTGGCTGATGACTTCAGAGGGAAGGGGCACGGGAGCGTGCCACGTTATAAAATCTCGGCAAAATAAAAGTCAATGATCTATAATCAACAAACTACAAATGGATCGAAGCTGATTTTGAATGGAAGGCAATACCGACCAGACATTCAATGACCCGATATTGCCTAAGTCAACATAACAGGTTTTCTGAGGCTAGTCTCCGCGGTTAACCGGTTAATCTACTAGCCCCTTTCGGTAAGAACCCAATCCACGTGGGCGGCAGAAAGTAAAGGCCGGGCCATTAGCTGATACAACTGAATATCTAATTGGAGGTGTAACGTGATGAAGAAAGTTAGATGTGCCGAATCACCACTATGCTTCAGGCTAGGCGTTCTGCTCTTTTTGGGAATGATCCTTCTCTGCGCATCCTCGACAATGGGTCAGACTTTCTACGGTTCGATTGTGGGGGATGTGAGAGATACTTCCGAGGCGGTGGTGCCCGGAACAGTCATGACCCTAACTAACCTGGGCACAAATGAAAAGCGCTCAATGGAAACTTCTGCTGAGGGTTCCTACCAGTTTGTTAGTCTGGTTCCAGGTCGATACCGCCTTGAAGCAGAGAAGAGCGGTTTCAAGCGCCACGTCCGTGAGCCGGTCGTAGTTGAAGTTCAGAGCGCCGTCCGCCTTGATCTCGCCTTAGAGATTGGTGAGATCAGTGACGTGGTAGAAGTAACGTCGCAGACGCCGCTCTTGCAGCCGGACACAACATCGCTCAGCCAGGTGGTTGACGCACGAAAAGTCCAGGAGATGCCACTAAACGGGCGCAACGTCTTGAATCTGGTGTCGCTGGTGCCAGGAG
>JACCTF010000483.1 GCA_013812565.1 Pyrinomonadaceae bacterium
GTCGTCGACTGAGACCGCCAATTGCTCTGGGTAGTAGCGAGACGGCAACTCGGTAATGATCCCTAGTAGCGCGAGTGACGAAGCAGACAACTCCGCACTCGCCGGCGGCCTTTGATCCGCAGGCGCATGCCCCTCAACTTGACCGACCAGAGGAAGGGAAGTGCCGAGAGGCAAGGCACTCTGTTCCCGGGCGTTCTCGGCGCGCAACCGGTATGCTCCGTTCAACCCTCGCTTCACCTGATGCTCGTAGAGCAACAGCGTGGCGACCGCATCCCGCGCCGCGTAATCAAGTTGTCTGGGATCAAGGGGGCGCAGACTCCAATCGCTTTGTTGCGCGTGTTTGTCGAGCGGCAGATTCAGATGTTTCTCGACTTGAGCCTTGAGTGAGTAGCGCTTTTCCCCGCTGCGGCGTGCCGCCAGCAGGGTGTCATAGATCGGGGCGGTACTGATCTTAAAATGGCGTGAGAGTCGCACCGCATCGAAGCCCGCGTTGTGCATAACTTTCGTCGTCGTAGGCAGTTCAAGTGGGTGGCGTAGAAGGGTCGGGTCAAGCCCGGCGAGCGCATCAATGACAGCCACACGCAACTCATGATTGACGCGATAGGCGAGCTGGATGAGAGCCACCCGCTCGTGCTGCGGATTCCACCAGTCGCTTGTCTCAATATCAAGGGCGAGCGCCGCAACAGACCCGAGACTCTCGCAGAACGCCGTCAGCCTGGACTGGTCGTTGATGAATGCGATGCGGTAGTTTAATTTCATGGGGTGTGAAGTGGATGCTAATCCTGCTGGCAAAGAACTCGGTAATCCTCATCGATCCACACTGTGCATCTACTGTTATCAAGGCGTCGGCTCTAAATCCGATTCCCATCTGGCCGAGATAACGCTATGCTTCACTCTCGTCCATCGGGGAAGGTTTTTCCACGAAAGCTTCTGGTCCTTCACACTCAGGGCTCTGCCGTAACGGGGATTCACGCCATCGCATTGTGAGCACAAATGGCTCGATAGCAATGTCACTTGCTTTGATCAATTCGCCACCACAACTCCAGTTAATCCGATCAAGGTTGGTGCCTAATTGCGTGAGGTAGCGCATCACGCCTTCTGCCAACTGAGAGCGCACTTTGACAAGTTGTTCAAGCGTTGCTGTCATCTGACTCGACTGTCATTGTTTGCCCACTCGGTCCTTGCTGTCTATGTGCCAGTTGTTTGAGATGATGCCGGGCTTCGTTATACTCAGCGAACTGCCGCTCATCCGCACGGAAGCCGGGACTATGCACCAGGCGACGACCATTGACTGTCACCACCCCAAGCTTTTTGTGCAGCAGTTCGTGGTACATGACGAAGTCGACAACATAAGCGGGCACTCCGTGATCATCCAATGAGATCGAGACCATCAGGGTATCTCGACTCGGTTGATAATGCCCAAACTTCCGTGCAGTGAGAGTGCGATTCCAAACCAAGGTGGGCTTGGGCATCCGGCCGTTAAAGTAGGTTGCATTCACCCGCTCAAAACTTTCGTCCAGGGAGTGAGCGCGCCCTCGCGCCGACCGAGTGGTTGGGGCTGCTAATGACTCTATTTCAAACAGTACCTCGCTGAAATCGTCACTTTCGGCAAACTCGTCGATAAGGCAATCACTGGCTGGATCGCGCCCTGACACGGCGCGGTTAATCATAGCCTGCCAGACATTCTGGTCCGCATTCAGAAATCCTTCATTAACCTTGAGAAGTCCTACATTTTTGTACTCCCGCTGGCGCCAAACTGCATTCATGCTGATCAGATGTAGATGGAGTGGGCGATCGAGCCGGAGATGATGCTCATTCATTACTTTTCTGGCGCGTTGCAGCGCCTCCAGGTGTAAGGTCAGATTATCTTCGCTACTGAGGAACTTCAGCCAGCAGTAAACACGCCTCGATGGGGCTTCTAGGGCTGACGGTGTTTGATCATTCAGCGCACAAAGGCGCTCAAGGGCAGAAACCTGCTTATCTATCTCCCGTTCAAGTAGGGTGCGCGTACTGGACGATATGAGTAACAAGCCGAATTGCTGCCAGAGCCTGTCAGCGAAATAATCTCCGATCTTCACGACGTTCTTGACTCGGAAGGTAGGTGCTGCTCTAGCGGGCTCACCAGCCTGGATCACAGGCAAGTTGTCGAGATCTAGTTCCTTCAAGAACACGTAGGCCATACGTGATGGAGCAGGCAATTGGTCAGGCGCCACTCGATGCTTGCGACAGATTTCTTCCACGTCCCGGATGATCGTTTTGACTTGCTTCCTGAATGGTTCAACATCGTCGGGTTTAAGACCGGCTTGCAATTGGGAGCGCACGTGATTGAATACCCGGACCAATCCTTTGATTCTCATCCTCCGCCTCTCTGATAGCGAATAAGTAAGATCGGTATTGTCAAGTTAACCTGATGAAGAATGAAAATGATCCGGTCAGACGAGATCAATCCTGTGCTTCGCCAAAATTACATCCGGCTGATTAGAGCCACATCCATTCGGTGAATTCACCGTCAGTTAACAGCATGGCCGGATTGTGGCAGACCGAAGCAGTACGTCACGGGCGTGAAGGAGTGTAGCACTACCCGATTGGACACGCGGATCAAAATGTAGCGGAGGGTGCTTGAGGCGAAGCTAATTCGCACCGCTCATTGCTCAACGCCAACGCGCAC
>JACCTF010000520.1 GCA_013812565.1 Pyrinomonadaceae bacterium
GCCGCGCTCGATCACTCGTCGAAAAGCCTGCTCCGCTTCGTTGAGACGATTTTCCTTGAGCGCTCTCACCCCTTCGTTGAATACGGCTTCCAGCGCGGGGGGCAATTGTTGTTGCGCGAAAGCAGACGGCATGAGCGCGAGCAGGAGAGCTATGACCGGCGCGCGAGAAATGCTCCGCCAACGTTTTCGATTGAACTGAAGCAAACTACGGGAAAGGGAGACAGAAGTCAGGAGTCGGGAGACAGAATAAAAACAGTGGCTTCGGCACTCTATTCTGACTGCTAACTTTTGACTTCTGGATGCTGTCTCTTCTCTCCTGCCTTCCAATGTTTTTACTTCGTCTTCCATGCAGATTTTAGCTTCCATATGTCCAGCGAGACGAGCTTGACGTTGCCGCCCTGCTCATACATTTCCAGCCCCGTGCTATTTGGATTAGCAAAGATCAAGTCGGTGATCACCATCTGACCGTCGTTGCCGAAGGCTTCGACCGAAGATCGGTCAACGAAGATGTGCATCTTCACCCGGCCGCTTTGCGGCCCGAGCGGCCCGGCGTGCCTGCCGGGAAAATTCTTGTCGAAACTTATGTCGCCGGACTTCGTGCGGTCAACGAATATCTGCTGAGTCGTGACATCGTAGCCGATCAACGTTTCTTCTAATCCACTCTTGCGGACTTTGAAGCCGAACCCTGCGGCCGTGCCCAGTTCAAACTCGGCGATGATCTCCAGTGTCTCTCCCGCCGCCTCTCGCAGAAGCGTGTTAACGGCTCTGATGTTCTTGTCCTGAAAGCGGTGATGCTGCCCGCGCAAGCTCTGCATCTCCGCCGCCGGCTTCTGCGTCATCCTGATTCCTTCAGGGTATCTCTTGAGCGTTACGACGCGGGGTATCGACTGCGCGTTTCTCCAGGGATCGGTCGGCGCTTTGTTCGCATATTCCCAGTTGCTCAGCCAGCCGAGCCAGAGGCGACGGTTGTCTGTTTGTGGAATGTCCGACCAGGATTGAGCGGCATAAAAATCCTTGCCGTAATCGACCCAGAGAATTTTGTTCGTGGGATTATCATTTGCAAACACACGACCATCGAAGTGACCAACGAAATACTGGCCGCCGGAACCACCAGCGATTGCGCCGGGATTGAGATTAACCAGCAGCACCCACTTCTTATTGTTTGCATCCCCTTCAACCGATAGCTCAAACAGATCCGGGCATTCCCACACTCCATCAATCGCGCCTGCCGGGCCAAAGTCGCTCAAGTGTTCCCACTTTTTCAAATCGCTTGATCCGTAGAAGCGAACCTTTTTCTCTTTCGCCAGCACTGTGACCATCACCCACTTCTTCGTCGGCGCGTGCCAGACCACTTTGGGATCGCGAAAGTCAGCTTCGTTAATGTCGATCACGGGGTTGCCAGCGTACTTCGTCCAGGTTCGCCCGCGATCATTGCTGTAAGCGATGTTCTGTGTCTGTTTATCCTTCTGGTGTCCCGTGTAGATGGAGATCAAACAAGACTTATCTCGCGGATCAGCGTTCGTGCAGAGACCGCTTGAGTTGTTCCAATCGACGACGGCGCTACCGGAAAAGATCATAATGCCGTTCTCCTCGGCAAGCGCCACGGGCAAGTGTTTCCAGTGCACCATGTCGCGGCTGACAGCATGCCCCCAACTCATGTGACCCCATGTATTGCCAAACGGATTATGTTGGTAGAACAGGTGATACTCGCCTTTGTAATAAACCAATCCGTTGGGATCGTTCATAAAGTTCTTCTCCGGCGAGAAGTGAAATTGCGGCCGGTAAGGTTCAGCGTAGTATTCATCTGCCGCTTGAGCAATTGTCATGGATGCGATCATTGAAGCGAAACACAGCGCGAGCAGCCAGGTGAAGGCTTTGAAGATCATTGCTTCTTCTCCATGGTGAGAATTATTTCAGATACTGATCAAGCGGCGGATGAAGCAACGCTTGCATCTGCGGTTGGTCGACGTTCTCCGGCGTGACCAGCTCCACGCCCGTGTCGACTTGTTTCTCAACGGGCTTGCCTTGCAGGTGTTCCACCATCGTCTTTACGCCCAGGTAGCCCATGTTGATGGGGTTCTGCACCACGAAGCCGTGCATCTGCCCGGCGCGCATCGCTTCGATGAAGGGCGCGCTCTTGTCGAATCCGACGAAGATCAGTTTACCCGCCCGGTCGATGTCCTGCAGCGCGAGCAACATGCCCGCCGTCGAAGATTCGTTCGGGGTGAAGATGCCTTGCAGTTCATTGCCGAAGCGATTGAGCAGATTCTCGGAGGCGCGTTTCGCCGTGTCGCGCGTCGCACCGGCGTACTGGTCCGAGGAGATCATCTCGACATTTGGATACTTTGTTTTGAGTTGTTCGATAAAGCCGCGCTCGCGCTCCTCGGTGCTCGCCGAACCTTCCTGGTAGCGAAGCAAGAGCACCTTGCCTTTTCCGCTGAGCAGTTCGCCCATACGGTCTGCGGCGAGGCGTCCGCCCTGTTCGTTGTCTGTGGAAACGTAACTGATGATCTCCTTTGACTCAAGACCCGAATCAAAGATGACGGTCGGGATATTCGCACGTCTAGCTTCATCGACGGGCCGGACGAGCGCGCGACTGTCGAGCGGAGCCAGCACAATCCCGCTGATGCCCTGGCTGATGAAGCCTTCGACCGTCTGAATCTGTTGCTCGCGGTCATCCTCGCGGATCGGCCCTTTCCAGATTACTTCGACTTCAGTGCCCGCCGCGGCAAACTCTTGTGCAGCTTTGAGCGCGCCCGCATGAACGCTCTTCCAGTGCTCGTGCGTTGAGCCTTTGGGGATCACGGCAATGGTGAACTTCTTTGCCGTGTTCGACGTGGATGACGGCGTGCCCGATTGATTGCAAGCGAGCGAGAGGAGAACAATTGAAAAGGTCAAAAGAAATGAAGTAAGTTTTCTCATCTGAAAGATTTCTCCTATGAATCTGCTTTAACGTGACTGCTTGTGGGTGGGATTATACACTCACGAATTCATGCTTTGCCCACGATGATGCGAGCGCTCTCTATCGTATCAAGAGATAAGGGTTTGGCGGACGATGTGGTTTGGGTCGTTGAGAAGTTCAAAGATGCGGTGAAGCGTGTGGAGTTTGTTGCCTGTGATGTCGTCTAATACGTTGATTGTTTGAATGATGTATCAGCGTAACTTTGGGAATCACGATTGAACGTAGGCGGGGTTGAAGTAAAGCTGCGTTCGCCTGTAACATCCTCCCCGCTTTGACACCAGAACTGCTTATACCAACACCCGAATCGACTGACATTGCGATTCTCGATCACGGGCTGCAACCGTTTCTGCCGGAGTTGGCACTCTTTGCTTCGACAAAGCAGTTGCACGCTTCGCCCTTGTACCAGCGACTGCAAACGCGTATCGAAGAGGTTCTCGGAGGCGTTATCGAAGAAGGCTTCAGCGATGAAGCTGCGCAGGCGAGGTTGGCGGCAAAACCATTTGTGCGCGCAACCGCCTGGAACATCGAGCGCGGGCTTCGCCTTGATGGAATTATTCGTGCGCTTGATAGACATGCGGTGCTCGGTGCGAGCGATGTGCTGATGCTCACAGAACTCGACTGCGGCATGGCGCGCACCGACAACCGCTTTGTCGCACGCGAGATTGCCGCCTCCTTGAATTACAACTACGTGTTTGCGCCGTGCTACATCGCGCTCAGTAAAGGCAACCGATGGGAGATGCGCACGGGCGGCGAAAACACCGCGGCGCTTCATGGCAACGCGCTGCTCTCGCCGTTCCCCCTACGGCGCGCGTACTCGCTCGCCCTCCCGAATGGTAAAGATAAGATGCGCGGTACAGAGAAACGTCTGGGATGCCAGCGCGCCGTGGTCGCTGTTGTCGAGCATCCGGCGGGCATGTTTCGCGCGGTCAGTCTGCACTTGGACGCACACTCTTCGCAGCGTCATCGGTGGCGGCAGATGCG
>JACCTF010000514.1 GCA_013812565.1 Pyrinomonadaceae bacterium
GACGAAAACAACGCGCAGCTTGCGTCGTGATAAGTGATTTGCCTTTCGGTAGGTAAAGAATAACGACAGAAACCCGCCTAATACGTACATCAAGACAACGATCAGGTAGATGACGAAAAGCCAGAAAAACTGTTTGTAGAAATCAAAAAGCCTTTCTGGTGCCATAGCCGATACAAAGGCGAGGGTCACAACGAACGGGTATGCAGTCAGCAGGTAGAGCAGGTACTGGTAATACTCAAAGCGTGGAAACCGGCGTAGCAACAGCGAGCGCTCCGGGAAAATTAGGAAGAGATGGAGAACGACCGGGAACACCCATGCCCCAACCAAGTAGACAGCGACAAGCACACCGACAAGCCAAGATGGTATATCTGCGATTAGTATGGAGAGTGTAGGGAATGCCCCGAAAAACATGCCGAGCATCAGCGCCAAGAGCAATGCTTGCTTGTCATTCGGGCTTAACAAGAGAACGGCCAGCCCTGTCAACAGGAAGATGACCGGGATGACCAACATAATCAAGACGAAGTTTATCCGCAGCCAGAACTGATAAGGTGCCGTGCGGAGCGTAAACTTCTCTATCTGCCCATCGCGCCGGATGACAATCGCGTAGAGACTTCCAGGAGAGGTGTTCCTGAAAGTCTTATAATACTGGCGCATGTCTTTAAACTCTTGATTGTTGAGCGTAACAATCTCGTCGCCGTCTTGCAGGGCAGAGACATCCGCATCGGAGATACCGCTATAAATCTGCACACTGCCGTCTATCCACACCTGCCATCCCGGATCGCTCGAAGCATTGAAGTACGAAATAACAAAGGAGCTGTTCCCCACAACGTAAACAAGCATCAGGGCGAAGAGGAGCCCGACGAGAACGATCCGTCGTCGCCGGTTGATGACAAGCTTCGTGTCTTGTGTCTGGTGATCCTCTACGATAGTCCCTGTGCCGGGCGCAGCGAGAAGTTTGGTTGAATCATCCTGCCTTCCTTCCCGCAACCCAGAGCGGTTCGCGGCAAGTAAGTGCGCCGCCACTTCATGCGCCGGCACATTCATGAAACTGCCCGTCTTCTCATACGCCGCTAACAGCGACTCGACTTCCTGGCGCAGCGATTCATCTCCGCCACATGCCCCATCGAGATACGCCGCCCGCTCGCCACTCTCACGCTCCAGAGCGGATTGGAAGATGCTCTCGATCTGCTGCCAGCGTTCAGCGTTCATCTCTGCCCCTAGGTCTCCATCTCACGCCTCAGCCACGCCTTCGCTAACGCCCAGTCCCGGATCACCGTGTTCTCTGATACTTCTAAAACCGCTGCCGTCTCCTCTACTGACAGCCCGCCGAAGTACCGCATCTCGATCACCTGGGCTTTTCGATTATCGATTTCAGCCAGACTCTGTAACGCTTCGTCGAGGGCCAACACTTCCGCCGACTGCGCGGGTGACAACAGCGCCGCTTCATCCAGTGACAACCGCTCGGCCCCGCCGCCCCGCTTGGCCCGGTGCTGAGTGCGCGCGTGATCGACAACGATGCGACGCATCAATTGCGCTGAGATGGCGAAGAAGTGGGCGCGGTTCTGCCAATGCACCTGCCGCTGATCGATCAGCCGCAGGTAAACCTCATTGACGAGCGCGGTGGCCTGTAAGGTGTGGCCGGGACGCTCGCGTCTCATGTAACGATTCGCAAGTTGGCGCAAGTGGTCGTAAACCAATGGGATCAGTTGGTCGAGTGCTTCGCGGTCGCCGTCGCTCCAGGCCAGCAGCCTTTGGGTGACGTCGTGTTGTGAGGGAGTCGTCATAAGGGCTGGTCCCCGGCGACCGAGCAATCTGCGAATGGGCAATCTGAGTGCGAGAGCGGAGCTGATTATAGCAGAGTGCAGATGGCCGTTTGGAGAAGCCCGGCGAGCGAAAAGATTTATGTGTGTGCGTTGTGTCTGCCGGGCCGGATTGTCGCGTAAAGAAGATGAGAGCGCAAATAAACCTCGTCGCGAAGCTGCATGGTGGATTGAACTCGCCGGGATAGCCAGATTGAGCGCAGCGAATGAAGAGGCTAGCCGAGAGCATTACTTATCAACTTCGTTCCGGGAAGAATTACCACCGCGTTACCCCGGTAACAATTATGGAAAGCTAAAGGAGAAACAAAAATGAGACAGCAACTTCTGAGACGGATTTCCGGCGCTGCGCTGGCGATCATGCTTACTCTAACGTTTACGCAAATCCTGGCGTCCGCGCAAGAGTCACAGGACGGACAGGACAAAGAGCTGCAATCCGCAGAAGGATCACAGGACGAACAGCGATCAGAAAAGTCACGCCAATCTTCTGCAAACGCCAGAAAGATCGAAGGCGTGTGGCGCACACAAATAACGCCAAGAGTTTGTCAAACTGGGGCACCGTTACTGCAGGGCTTTTGCAAAGTCGGGATTGAGCAAAGTTACTTGACTAAAAGGAAGAC